>WRFC01000022.1 GCA_009779015.1 Coriobacteriia bacterium
CCGCCCCAACGCAGACGGCAGAGCGGCCCTGTTCTCGCTATACTTACTAGTATGATTACACCTCTGACTTCTGAAGAAGCGCTCGCCAGCCGCCCGATCGGGATCTTTGATTCAGGTGTGGGCGGCCTGACTGTGCTGCGCGAGATGGCCAGGCAGCTCCCCCATGAGTCGCTGATCTACTTCGGCGACAGCCTGCGTTGCCCTTATGGCCCGCGTTCGCTTTCCGAGATCCGCCATTTTGCCTTCCAGATCGCCGTCTGGCTGGTCAACCTGGGGGTCAAGCTGATCGTCATCGCCTGCAACTCGGCCACGGCCGCCGCGCTCGACACGCTCCAGAGGTCTTTGCCGGTGCCCGTCATCGGCGTCATCGAGCCGGGTGCCCGGGCCGCTGTAAAGGCCACGGTCTCACGCCGCGTCGGCGTCATCGGCACGCGCGCGACCATCGAGTCCGACGTCTATCCCGAGGCCATCCGCCGCCTGGACAGCGGCATCACGGTCTTCTCCGCCGCTACGCCGCGCTTTGTCGAGATCGTCGAGCAGGGCCTGCGCCTCGACCGCAACCCGCTTGAGAGCTTCATGGCGCCCGTCTCTTCGATCTATGTGCGCCCGGCCTTCCAAGAGATCGCCCGCGACTACCTTGAGCCGCTGCGCCGTTGCGCTGTCGATGCCCTGGTACTTGGCTGCACGCACTACCCGCTAATCGCGCCGCTCATCTCCTCGATCATGGGGTCGCGCATCCAGATCATCTCGAGCGCGGCCGAGACCGCCGCCGATGTCGGCTCGACCCTCGAGCGGCGCGGCCAACTGGCCGCCCCAGGCCAGCAGGCCACCTACCGGTTTGCCTCGACGGCCGCCGAGACCGGCGATTTCCAAAGCCTCGGGGCCGCCATTCTGGGGCGGCCGCTGGGCGAGGTCGAGAGCGTTTCGCCGCGTGCGCTCGAAGACGGCCTGGCGCGCTTTGGGCAGGGGGCCGGCGATGGCCGTCCGGCCTACCTCGACGCCCAGTACCTGCGCCGCTCTCCCGATGGGCTGCGCCTCTCGTCGCCCGACGCCGATGCCGATGCCTGCCCGGGCCTCGAGGCGGGCGCCTGGCCAGAAGAAGAGCAGGTCTCCTAAAGATGGCCAGTCAAACCAGAAAGAAGAGGATGGTGTCAGCCCAGTGATTGCAACCCGTTCTTTTGACCGCGGGCCAGAGCAGGTCCGCCCCGTCAGTTTTCAGCGTGCCTACCTAAAGAACGCCTACGGGTCTTGCCTGGTGGCCTTTGGAGACACGCGGGTGCTCTGCGCCGTCAGCATCGACGAGGCTGTCCCGGCCTGGCGCAAGGGCAGCGGCAGCGGCTGGCTGACCGCCGAGTACTCGATGCTGCCGGCCTCGACGGCCGCCCGCAGCCGGCGTGAGCGCAACGGCGCGCAGGGGCGCACCCAAGAGATCCAGCGCCTGATCGGGCGCTCTTTGCGCACGGTCTGCGACCTTTCGCTTTTAGGCGAATACAACATCATGGTGGACTGCGACGTCATCCAGGCCGATGGCGGCACGCGCACGGCCGCCGTCTCCGGTGCCTGGGTCGCCCTCCACGACGCCCTCACGACCTGGCAGCAGGCGGGCAAGCTGAAGGCCAACCCGTTGATCGGCCAAGTCGCCGCAATCAGCGTCGGAGTGGTCTCGGGCCGTCTGCTGCTCGACCTCGACTACTATGAGGACAGCCGCGCCGAGGTCGACATGAACCTCGTGATGACTGCGGCCGGCGAGTTCGTCGAGGTCCAAGGCACGGGCGAGCGCATGAGCTTTGACCGCGCCCGCCTGAACAGCCTCTTAGACGTCGGCTCTGCCGGTATCCGCGAGGTCCTGGCACTCCAACAGCAATGCCTCGAGGTGGTCGGGTAGTGATCGGCCCTGCCGCTGCATTAGCCAAGGCCTTGAGGCGCAAAGAGGCCGCCCCCCAAGAGGACGTGCCCCAAGGGGCCGCGCCGCCAGGGGCCGCGCCGCAAGGGGGCGCGCCAACAAAGCCCGCGCCGCAAGGGGCCGCGCCGCCAGGGGAGGCGCCAACAAAGCCTACGCCGCCAGGGGCCGCGCCGCAAGGGGAGGCGCCAACAAAGCCCGCGCCTAAAAGAGCCGCCCCGCAAGGGTCAGCGCCGCCAGGCGAGGCGTCCCCAAAGCCCACGCCCAAAGCGCCTGGCCCCAAGCCCGGACAGCCCCGCCTCTTGGTCGTTGCCACCCACAATGCCGATAAGGTCAGAGAGGTCAAAGAGGCCCTCAGGCTCCCCCCGGCCTGGGGCTTCGAGCTCAGCAGCCTCGAGGATCAGGGCGTCCTCGAGGTCGCCGTCGAAGACGGCCCGGACCTCTACACTAACGCCTGGATCAAGGCCACTCACGCCTTTGCCCGCACGCAGACAGCAGTGCTCTCAGACGATACCGGGCTCGAGGTCGCGGCCTTGAACAACGAGCCCGGTGTCTTCTCCGCCCGCTATGCCGGTGCCAATGCCAGCGCCGATGAGAACACGGCCAAGCTTTTAGAGCTGATGGCCTGGCATAAAGGCGCGGCACGGGCGGCGCGCTTTGTCTGCGAGATCGCCTTCATCGATGCCGACGGCAGCGAGCTGGCCGCTCGCGGAGTCTGCACCGGCCACATTGCCGAGTCGCCCCGGGGCACGGGCGGTTTTGGCTACGACCCGGTCTTTATCCCCGACGAGATCGCCGACGGGCGCAGTTTTGCCGAGCTCTCGGCCGACGAAAAGAACGCCATCTCGCACCGCGGGCGCGCCCTCAACGAGCTCCGCCAAAAGCTGCTGGCCAAATACCCCGCGCCGTCTGCCGCTGGGGCGCGGCCAGAGACAGGTTTAGAAGTGCGGGCCGCGTCGGGACCCGGCCCGGCCAGCAGCCCGGCCTCGCCTGCGGCCGCCGCCCCGGCCGCGCCCGGCAGCCCCGACGCGGCCGCCGCCCTGCCCGGCAGGCCTGCCGTGGCCGTCCCGCCCGCTGTCGGCGCTGCCACACCGCTGGCGTCTTCGGCATCTTGGCATGGCCTGGCCGCACAGGCCAGCGAGTGCCCGATCCCGGGGATCTTCCCACTGGTCTTTATCGACCCGCCCAGTCCAGATGAGGCGCCCGACCCCGAAAACCAGGCAAGTGTAAACGGGGTCGCCCTGCCTGCTTTTGCCGCCACGGCTCCCGCTCCGCCGCCTGTAGCCCCCACGGCACCCGCTGCGTCACCTGTTGCCGCTACGGCACCCGCTCCGCCGCCTGTAGCCGCCGCGCCGCCCGCACCCGCCGCCGCGCCGCCCGCACCCGCCGCCGCGCCGCCCGCACCCGCCGCCGCGCCGCCCGCCGCCAGCCCCAGAAGCCGCAAGCCGGTCGAGCTGGCCGTCTTTGACTTCGATGGCACGCTCCTGGACGGGCACTCGCCGGTCCGCCTTGTCCGCCGGCTCTTATCCGCCCGCCTCTTGCCGCTTTCTGTGGGCATCAAGGTCGTCATCTGGGGGCTGCGCTATAAGTTGCGGCGCCCGGTAGAGCAAGAAGAGGTGCGCTCGCTGATCTTTGGGGCGCTCGGGCACGTGCCGGATTGGCAGATCAAGAAGATCATGATCGACCTCTACCATCAAGAGCTGCGGCCCTTGCTGCGCGTCGGCGGACTGGCCGAGCTCGGGCGGCAGAGAGAGGCCGGGCGCCAGGTCGTCATCATCTCAGCCTCGTTTAGGGCGATTTTGACCGAGTTCTCACACGATATCCAGGCCAATCAGATCATCTGCACCGAGATGGAGGTCGTCGATGACGCCTATACCGGGCGGGTCTCTGGACTGGTCCCCGAGGGCATTCAGAAGCTGATTCTTTTGCGGGGCTGGGCGGACGGCTGTTTTGGCGAAGGCAAGTGGTGCTTGAGCACGGCCTTTGCCGATCACTACAGCGACGAGCGCCTGCTCAGTGCCGCCGTGCGGCCCGTCACCATTTGCCCTGACCGGGTCTTAGAGCAGCGCGCCAAAAAGCTGCATTGGGCGATCGACGACTGGCGGCAGGCCTAGGCTGTCCAGTGCGGGCGAGGCCCGGGCCACGCCTCGGCGTTGACAGGTATTATACTTTTCTGTGACCGCTTTATGTTAGTGGCCGGTCTGGCTGGCAGAGCGCCTAAGACTGCGTTAACATATTGTCAGGTTTGCTACATACTGTTACTCAGCAGTAACATATAGCACCGGAGTGCCAGAGTCTGCCAGTAAGGCCATCTTCGGGCTTACACAATCTCAGAAAGGAGCGACCATGTCAGAGAACCACTCAGCACCTGAGAAAGGCCAGCAAAGCGTCGGCTTCTTTTTGACTGCTGCGCAAGAGGCCTTGAGCGCCGGCCAAGCGCGGTTGGCCATCCATCTCTATTGCGTTGCCTTCGAGCTGGACAGCGGCCAGCAAGCGGTGGCCTCGGCACCCGTCATCGACGGGATGCGTGTGGCTTGGAACCTGGCCTGCGACCTCGGCGACCGTTCGACGGCCGAATCGCTTTTAAACGAGCTTGAGCCCTATAACACCGATGAGCAGAATGCCCGCGACGCCCTGCGCCTGCAAGGGCTGGCGCTTGGCCAGTTAGAAGAGATCGGCCTGGCTTTGGGCGGCTCTGAGGCGCGGACAGAACCGTTGCCCCAAAACCCGATCGGGTCTGAGCATGGCAGCATCATGAAGTCTTTGATCCGCAGCGCCGACTCGGCAGCCGCCAACAAACAAGCCGTGCAAAACGAGAAATCCAGCTCATCTGCCCAGTCCTCCGATTCTCAACCCGAGGCGGTCGACGTCCGGGCCAGCCTCTCGCAGTTCTTAGAGGCGGTCTTTGACGGCGGCTCGCAATCGAAGCCCGAGCCTGATGAGGCCGGAAAAGAATGGTCGTTGGATTATGACCATCTGGTCGGCTATGCCAATGTCTTAGAGCGGATGCGCGAGTTCGGCTTTTTTGCGAGCATCGATACCGGCCGTCGTGAGTTTGCCGAGGCCATGGCTGCCGTGCACGGCGTCTACCCGCTGGCGCTTAGTAAGCCTTTCATCTTCATCGGCCCTTCTCCCTCTGATGTGGCCTTCTTTGCCCAAGCCACCGCAAACGAGATCGGCCACCCGCTGCTCCACATCCGTGTCGAGTTGGATGAGAACGGTAACGGCTCGATCCGCATGGCCGGCGCCATCCGGCATCGCTTGTTCGGGGGCGGCGGCGACTATATGGACATGCAGACCCCCTGCACGGTCTTGCTTGAAGGCCTGGACAGGCTCCAGACGATCTTTGCCAATGACCAGCGCTCAAGCATGCGCGAGTTTCACTATGGGTACCAGTCCGACCAACCGATGCGCCGCAGCGTGCGCACAGATTTTGGCGCCTATCTGGGCGAGCTGGTCAACCGGCCAGGGGTCTTTTTAATCGCCACCGCCTCCAACGACGGGCCGGATCAGACGTTTTACCTGGATGACCTGCTGGCTGACATCATTGGCCCGTATGCGCTGGTGGCTGTGGATGAGCCAGACCTGGCCGAGCGCCAAGAGATCTTCGAGTACCTGCAATCCGAGCACTCGTCATTGGTCGGGCTGGATGTCAATGCCCTGGCCAAGATCTCACAAAAACTATCGCGTTTCTCGCTCTTTGCGGCCGTCCAGTCCGCCCTCGAAGACGCTTTTCGCAGCTCGTTGCGGACTGGCACCTACGTGCCGGTCAGCCAGCTTGCGTTGCTCACCGAGCTGGGGGTGTCTTATCCCTTTACAGACTCGATGGAGTACCGGCTGGTTGAAGAGGCGGCGGCCGAGGCTTGGCGCCGTGAGATCGAAGACGATCAAAACCAGTCACCGCTTTTCTGAGGCTAGAAAGGCCTTTTTTCGTTCAGAAAATACGATCTGTGCTGTAACCGACCGATAAAAGACCTGAAAAATCTTTTATAATTTGCGGTCAGCACGCTTTTCCATATGATATGGATTTGGTATCATTTAAACGTGGCGTTAAAATAGTTGGCGATTGGATAAATGTGGAGATTTCCAGGCGTACAGATTATGCGATCCGTCTGATCGCTGCCCTGACCGAGAGTGGGGGCAGGCCGCTATCGGTGCGAAAAGCGGCCGCAGACTATGATGTCCCCTATGCTTTTGCCCGCAACATCCAGCATGACTTGGTGCAGGCCGGCATCTTGCAGGCCGTCAGAGGGTCACAGGGCGGAATGCTCTTGGCCATTGACCCGGCCGACCTGACCCTTTACCACCTGATCGAGACCTTGCAAGGCCCCATCAGCATAGCCGTCTGCGCGGCCGATCCGGCCTGGTGCAACCGTAGCAGCAACTGCCAGTTCCATCAGGTCTGGCTGGGTGCCGAGCTCTTGCTCAAAGACTATCTGAGCTCGGTCAGCATCGAAGAGCTGCTGAGTGGCGAGAAGGCCTGTCTGACCTCCAGCTCCAAACTCTTCTTTAAAAAAGAAGCGTCTGTCCTCGAAGGGCTTTTGCAGTAATAAAGCGGCTTCTGGGGCAGCACGGCCGGGGGCCTTAGGCACCCCGGCGCGCAGATTGCCAGTGAGTTTACAGATGGGCTTTTCAGGCATAGACTTGAGAGGCCCGTTTTATTCTCTCAAGCCCTCACGTCCTCAAGCCCTCAAGGTTTTTCAAGGAGCCTCTGCGATGCCTCTAGAAGCTGTCTTTTTTGATGTCGGCAATACGTTGATCACCACCTCGGAACCCGAGGGAAAGGTCTTTCAAGAGATTGCCAGCCACTATGGCTATACGCTGGATGGCCTCCAAGCCGAGCAATCAGTCAGTCAGATGTACAGGTACTACGAGAGCGCCTACGGCAACGACTGCAGTTTTTGGAGCGATAACCTGCAGGTCCGCAAGGTCTGGCTGGACATGTATAGCCTGCTTTGCGAACTGACCGGCATCACAGAGCAGGCTAAACAGATCGCTGAAGACGTCTATAGCTATTATTTCTCGGCAGAGGCCTGGCAGCCTTTTGCAGATGTGCTGCCGGTCCTGCAAGAGCTCAAAGGCTCGGGCCTGGTGCTCGGGACGATCTCTAATTGGGATACCACGCTGCGGGGCATACTCCAAGGCATCGGCCTCGGCAGCTACTTCAAGGTGATTGTGGCGTCCGCTGACGTGCGCCTGAACAAGCCAAATGAGGCGATCTTCGCGCTGGCTTGCGAGCGCCTGGGCGTGAGGGCAGAGCGGGCGATCCATGTCGGCGACCATTTGACGGCTGATGCCTCTGGGGCCTTGGGCGCTGGCCTACACGCAGTATTGATCGACCGGCGCGACCGGCATGTCGGCTATCAAGACGCCCCCCGCATCAACGACCTACGCAAACTGCCCGGCTTGATCGCCTCGCTCTGAACCGGCGAGATCAGCAGATGCGTGGGAGCTGCTCGCCCACCAGGGTGTCCATGATGCGCTCCGAGCCAAAGGCGCTGCAGACGCTGACTTGGGCGTGACTGCCCGGTTTGGGATAAAAGACCTCTCCGATCAGGCTGGCCTCGCGCCCATAGACGTCTGAGCGCATCGCCTGCAAGGCGGCGGCGGCCTCGTCGGCGGGCACGACGGCCACCATCTTGCCCTCGTTGGCCACCTGAAAGACATCAAAGCCCAGCATCTCGACGGCGCCGCGCACGGCGTCTTTGACCGGTACCGCATCCTCCTCCACAACCATCCGCACATGGCTGGCCGCAGCCAGCTCGTTCAAGGTGGCGGCCAGGCCGCCGCGCGTGGGGTCGCGAAAACAGCGGCAGTGCGGCGCGGCCGCCAGCACCGCTGCGGTCAGGTGGTTGAGCGGGGCGGCATCGCTTTTTAGGTTGCTTGTAAAAGACAGGCCCTCACGTTCTTGGAGGATCGTGATGCCGTGGTCGCCCAGCGATCCGCTGAGCAGAATACGGTCGCCCGGGCGGCAATGCGACCCACTCAAGGGCGGCTGGCCGTCAAAATAGCCGACCCCGGCCGTATTGATGTAGATGCCGTCGGCCTCGCCCCGGGGCACGACCTTGGTGTCGCCCGTGACGATCCGCACGCCCGCCTCGCGGGCAGCCTCGGCGATCGAGCCGCAGATGCGCTCTAGCTCGTCGATGGCCAGTCCCTCCTCCAAAATAAAAGCGGTGGATAGCGCATAGGGCGTACAGCCCGAGGTGGCCAGGTCATTGACCGTGCCGCAGACGGCCAAGCGCCCGATATCGCCGCCCGCAAAAAAGCGCGGCGTGACAACAAAACTATCGGTCGTAAAGGCCAGCTGGCGGTCGCGTCCAGGCAGCGTCAAGACGGCCGAGTCATCGCCTTGCTGAAGCTCAGCAGAGCCGTAGCTGGCCAAAAAGAGCTGCTCGATAAAATCGCGCATCATCGTGCCGCCCGCGCCATGCGCCAAGCCCACATACTGTTCCCTCGGATGCATCTTTTCTCCATTCATAACCGGGCATATACCCACTGTTACCTTTAAAAACCCACTTTGGGGGATAAAATACACCCTTATCCGGCCCCGCCCGGCATGCTGCTAAAAAACGCTGTTGGCCATGGGCCCAGGGCGCCCAGGGCCCAGAGTCAGGGCGGCGGCCGACCAGGGGCCTCGGATCAGCTGCCGACCTGGTAGCGGTAGTAGGCGGCGCAGCTCCCTTCGCTCGAGACCATGCAGGGCCCGAGCGGGCTTTGGGGCAGGCAGCTACGCCCAAAATGCGGGCAGCCGCGCGGCGTGATGCGCCCGCGCAAGACATCGCCACAAAGGCAGCCTAAGACCTCCCGGGTCGGCTCGACCTCGGGCGCAAAACGGGCGAGCGCGTCAAAGCGGGCAAACTCTGGCCGCAGGCGGTAGCCTGAGCCATTGATCATCCCAAGCCCCCGCCATTCGGCGTCGGCGACACAGAAGACCTCGTCGATGGCCGCCAAGGCGGCCAGGTTGCCACTATCCGAGGCGCCGCGCCGGTAAGCGTTATGCACGTCGATGGGTTGGCCGGCGTCTTTGGCCTGCACTAACAAGAGCAGTTCGCGCAGGCCTTCTAAGATGTCTAGGGGCTCAAAGCCCGTGATCACGGCCGGCATCTGCCAGCGCTGGCTGATAAAGCGGTAGGGCTCGACACCGAGGATCGTCGAGACATGCCCCGGCAAGATCAGCGCGTCGAGCTTCAGCTCGGCATCGTTCAACAGCACCTCGAGCGCCGGGGGCACACGCTTGTGCAAGGCCAAGACGCTGAAGTTCGCAAGCCCGCGTGCAGCCGCCCGCTGGATGGCGGCGGCCACGATCGGTGTCGTGGTCTCAAAGCCGACCCCGACGAAGACCACCTGCCGCTTGGTCTCGGCAGCGGCCATTGCGAGGGAGTCCAAGGGCGAGTAGACGATCTGGATGTCCTTGCCCTCGGCCCTCAGCTCTAGCAGCGAGCTGGTCGAGCCGGGAACACGCAGCATGTCGCCAAAGCTGCAGATGGTCAGCCCGGGTTGGCGCGCCAGGGCGATCATCGTGTCGATGTCGCTGTTGGCCGTCACGCAGACCGGACAGCCCGGGCCGCTCAAGAGTTCGAGGTCGGCAGGCAGCACCGAGCGCAGCCCGGTCTTGGCGATGGCCATCGTATGGGTGCCGCAGACCTCCATGAACTTCAATGGCCGGCCAATCCGCTTGACCAGCTCAGAAACCTGATGAATCAGGCGCCTGGCCAACTCGGGGTCCCTAAAGCCCTCTGCCCGCCGGCTGTCCAGCTGGCTGTCCGAGCGGTCGGGGGATGACTCGGGGGATGAC
>WRFC01000023.1 GCA_009779015.1 Coriobacteriia bacterium
CGGCCCGGCCGGCTCCAGGCTTTTGGCCTGATTCTGAGCGCTAATAATAAAGACTCCCCCCACTCGTCAAAAGTTTATTCCTACAGCCGCTAAATATAGCAAACCTGTCAAGCGTTTTACCAACATCGCACCCACCTCGGTCCCACCTCGACCCGGGCCCCGCGAGCAGAATCAAGTAAATCGCCTCAAAGTGGTATCATAAAAAAAGGATTTTAGACCAGGAGGTAGTTTTCATGAGTGAAGCGCCTGCAAGGATCTTGGTTGTCGATGATGAGTCTTCGATCACGGAGTTCGTCCGTTACAATCTGCGCAAAGAGGGTTATGAGGTCGATGTGGCCGCCGATGGCGTGACGGCCGTGAACATGGCGACCGTCAATTCGTATGACCTGATCGTCTTGGATGTCATGCTGCCGGGCTGGGACGGCTACGAGGTCACCCAGCGTCTGCGGGCAGCCGGCATCACGGTCCCGGTGCTCTTCCTCTCGGCGCGCGACACCGAGCTCGACAAGGTCGTCGGCCTCGAGATCGGCGGCGACGACTACCTGGCCAAACCCTTTGGCATCCGCGAGCTGGTGGCCCGCGTAAAGGCGCTCTTGCGCCGCATCAACACCTCCGACCAGCCAGACGGGGCAACCACCGGCACCGAGGTCATCGAGGCCGGCGGCATCACGCTGGACGAGGCCACGCACATGGCCACTGGCGCCCATGGCCTGATCGACCTGACGCCCCGCGAGTTCGAGCTTTTGGCCGCCCTGATGCGCTTTGCCGGCAAGGTCTTATCGCGCGACCAATTGTTGCGCGACGCCTGGGGCTGGGAGTACCTGGTTGAGACAAAGACGGTGGACACGCACGTCAAGCGGCTGCGTGACAAGCTGGCGGCCGCCGATCTGGACCCGTCGCTAGTCGAGACCGTCCGCGGCTACGGCTACCGCTTTCGCCTGAACTAGCGGCGCGCCCCCAACCGCGCACCGACCAACCGCGCCCCGACGACCCCCAGTCTGCGAGCCTCGTCCCATGCCTTACCGCCGCCTTCGCATCGCCATCGCGGGAATCTGCGCGCTGGTCATCCTGATTGCCACCCTGGTGCTCGGCGGCCTGCTCATCTCGGCTCCGGACACCACGCTCTTCTTGCCCTTTTTGGCCATCGTCGCCGCCTTTATGACCTTTGTGCTCGTCCAGGCTATCGTCGGCATCGTCTTGCATCCGCTTGGCGACCTCATCAAACGCCTCAAAAAACTCTCGGAAGGCGACTTTACGGTGCGCTTCTCGACCCCTCAGAGCAATGGCCGGCAGGCCCCGCAGATCGTCCAGGACCTGGCGCAGTCTTTAGATAAGGTGGGCACCCAGGTGCGCACCACGATGGCCGAGCTGGTCTCTGAGAGCCACCGCCAAAAGCAGTTCATCTCGGATGTCTCGCACGAGATGCGCACGCCCCTGACCTCGATCCGCGGCGCCGCCGAGACGATGCTCGACGAAGACATCGACTACGAGGACCGCGAGCACTTCTGCCTGACCATCATCAGCGAGGCCGACCGCCTGACCCGCCTGGCCAACGACCTCATCGCCCTCCAGCGCATCGAGGGCGACGGCGACCTCGACCTCCGCCGCGTCAATCTGCATAGCGTTCTGGAGAAGGCCCTGAACACCTTAGACATCCTCTTTGAAGAGAGGAGCGTGACGGTCAGCCTCTCGGGCGAGGCGCCGGACGTCTTGGGCGACCCGGACCGCCTCCAGCAGGTGGCCGTGAACCTCTTGGACAACGCCAGCCGCTACGTCGGCGAGGGCGGGCGCGTGCACGTCGAGCTCTCGGGCGTGCACGAGCACAGCGTCATCACGGTCTCGGACGACGGCCCGGGCTTTGGCGACATCGACCCCGCCCGCCTCTTCGACCGCTTCTACCGGGGCGAGCGCTCGCGCGTGCGCAGCTCTACCGGCTCGGGGCTCGGCCTGACCATCGTCAAGGCCATCGTGACCGCCCACGACGGCACCGTCGAGGCCATCAACCTGCCCGGCGGCGGCGCCTGCTTCATCGTCGCCATCCCCTCGCTGCCGCCCCAACAGCAGAAATAACCCTCTAGCCAGCGCCCTCGCTCTGCGAATCCGCCTTCAGCCAGCGCCCTCGCTCTGCGAGCCCCGCCCGGGCCGCCCGGCGTGCGCCTGGCGGCGCCCGGCGGCGCCCGGCCAGCCCCATATTTGTCGCTTATCCTGAAAACATCCGCCCAAGTTGCGATATTATGTTAACAAGCATTTTAAAGGGGCGCACGTTCTTGAAGGTTCACCAAGGGGGGGGGATCAGCTTTAATCTTTCCCCCCTCTTTTAGTTCAGATCGGGCCTCGTCTGGCATTTGGTAGACGAGGCGCAGTCGGCGGCCAGCCAAAGAACCAAGGGGAGAGGTCATGCTTACAGCCAATGCTCGTGCCAACCTTGCCAAGCGGGCGCTCATCGTACTTTTGAGTTTTGCCCTGATTTCGACAACGCTCTTCTTCGGGGTCACCCGGGCAGCCTTTGGAGACACGCATTACGTGCCTATCCAGGTGCATAACGGTGCCGGTTACACGCTCAAGTTCTATTTTGACGTGCCCGACGGTGTGACTGTGCCGGCCTCGCGCGACCTTGACCCGACACATACCAATTACATCGAGAACGGCCTTTACGTCGTCGAGCTGGACTGTGACAGCAAGGCCACCGGCAGCACCGACAGCGTTGACACCCTGCTGGACAGCGCCTTGGCCAAGGCCGACTCGCTGAACCTCCATTATGTCGAGATCTACCGCAACTCCGACGATACCCTGGTGGCGACTGTCAGCGCCAACGCGATCGCCCATCGCAGCAACCATAACACGATCATCGGCGACGACGGCACGATGGGCAACGCCAAGTCCAATGGCACGCGTGATGTCAACCCGGGCAATGCTAACTTCTGGTTCAGCCTGCTCTCGGCCGACACCTCGGCCACGCTGCAAGGCACCAAGACCATCGACGGCGCCTCGCAGGCCGGCAATGCCGGGCTCTTTGACTTCTCGGTCACCGACGCAGAAGGCACGGTCGTCTCGACTGGCAGCAACGACCGCGCAGGCAACATCACGTTCGCGCCCATCAAATACACGCAGGCCGACATCGGCACGCACACCTATACGGTCAAAGAGCTGGGCGACCGGGTACCGGCCTCTGAGGCCAGCCGCTGGGACAAAGACGCCTCGGAGTTCACTGTTACCGTGACGGTCGCATTTGTAGACAACACCCTGACGGCCACCGTGGATTATCCAAACGGCCCGCTGCAGTTTACCAATACCTTCAATGCCGCCGCCTCGGTCAACCTGCAGGCCAGCAAGACGGCCGTCGGCCGGGCGCTCAGTGACGGGCAGTTCAGCTTTGAGGCCATCGACACCAACACCGACGCCGTGGTCGCCACCGGCACTAACGACGCCGATGGCAATATAGTCTTCTCGTCAATCGGCTATGATCAGACGGACGCCGGCCAGACCTATACTTACATCATCAAAGAGGTCGGCACGCCCCAGGCCGGCTGGACGCTGGACGGCTCGGAGTACCGGGCGCAGGTCACGGTCAACGAAGACGGCAACACGATCACGCCCGAGGTCGCCTACTCGACCGCTGACGAGCAGCCGCCGGCCTTTGTGAACACCTACCATGCCACCGGCTCGGTCGTCTTAGAGGCCAAAAAGACCGTTACGGGCGCAGACCTCGTGGCCGGCCAGTTCAACTTCACGGTCAAAGACGCCAGCGGGCAGGTCGTCAGCCAAGGCACCAACGACGCCGTCGGCAAAGTCTCGTTCTCGGCCATCAAGTTCGACGACACCCAGCTCGGCACCTATCACTATACGATGCAAGAGACCAGCACTGACGCCACTGGCTGGACGTATGACAAGTCTGTGCATAACGTCACCGTCACGGTCAGCGATGGTAGTACAGGCGGCACCCTGGCCATCAGCGCCCTTTACGATAACAGTGCCACGCCTCCGGTCTTTACGAACAGCTATGTCGAGCCCAAGACCTATCCGGCCTCGCTTGAGCTGGTTGGCAAGAAGATCGTCCAAGGCACAGACGAGGACGTCTCGGGGTTCTTTGACTTCAGCGTGACCGACGAGGACGGCAACGTCGTGGCCAGTGGCACCAATGCCTCAGACGGCACCATCGCCTTCAGCGAGATCGATTACACCGGCGAGGCCGATCTGGGCACACATGTCTACACGGTTCAAGAAGACAACGTAGACAGCAACAATTGGACTGTGGATAAGAGCGTCTACACGGTCACCGTGTCAGTCCAGTCCAACGCGCTGGCCAACCAAGGCGACCAGCAGATGGTGGCGACGGTCGAATCGATTGCCAAGGCCGGTCAAGCGGTCGATGCTATTACTTTCACGAATGTCTACTCGGTCGATAACGTCCAACCTGGCAAGCGGCCTCAGCCGACCACTCCAACGACCACGCCAGTGACAACTCCGGCGACCACGCCGGCGACCGGCGACGATGCCTGGCTGCTGCTCTTGGGGGCCGCTGGGCTGTTGGCCGTTGGCGGCGGAGCGCTGGCTATGCGCTGGGTGCGGCGCTCGCGCCGCAAGCCCGACCAAGCCTGAGGCGGCTAACGGTTTTGCGCTGAAGATGTTCGCATGAGTATTCTGAGGGGGTAAAAATGTCGGGCTCTCAAGCAGGGTGTGTAAGGCTCCGCAAAATCCTCTTTCTGGGGCTGGGTCTGGCGCTGGCTGCGCTCGTGCTTTGGCTGGGCGCCCCCAAGACGGCCTATGCTGATGACACTGTGAGCATCGGGATGCAGGGCGGGGCCGGCTATACATTCAAGTTCTATTTTCAAGACCCGGGCAATAATATCGTCCCGGCCGCTGACATCGAGGACGGGTTTTATGTGGTGTCGCTAGATTGCGGTGCCGGGGCGGGTGGCACCGGCGGCGGCGGTGCGGCGGGCAGCCTGAGCAGCGTGGCCACGCTTTTGCCTGGGCAAGGCAGCTTGCAGCGCATCGAGGTCTACCGCGATTCTGACGGCTATTGCGTGGCCACGGTGGCGCCTGGGGCGATCGCCCTGGGCGGCGGCAGCGCGGGCGGCGGCACGCAGCCCGGCAGCTCGGCGGCGCTGATCACCTTGGACGATGGCCCCTCTGGGCTCCAAAGCGATGGCACGCTGGCCGTTTTGGCGGGCTCGGCCGACTTCTCGTTTGACCTCTTGAACGCCAGCTGCTCGCTTGGCCTAAAAGCCAGCCAAGAGGTCGATGGCGCAACCGCCGACAGCGTGGCCGGGATGTTCGACTTTGCCGTTTACGACGCCGGCCAGCACGTCTTGGCCACGGCCAGCAATGCCGCTGATGGCAGCATCGGCTTTTCAGAGATCAACTACACCGAGGCCGACCTGGGGCTCAGGACCTATACGCTCAGCGAGGCCGGCAACACGCTGCCGGCTCTTGAGCAGGGCCTCTGGACGGTCGTCCGGCCAGATTATCCGGTCGACGTCGCGGTCGCTTTTGTTGATAACACCCTCGTCGCCACCCCGCTCTACACCGACGGTGTGCCCCCGGTCTTCGTCAACGTCTACCGTGACGGCTCGGCGGGCGCAGGCACAGGCGCGGGCGCGGGCACGATCCGCCTGGCGGCCCAGGTCCAGACGATCGGCCGTGACCTTGAGGCCGGCCTGTTTACCTTTGCGGTCGTCGACCCGCTGGGCAATATCGTCAGCACGGCCAAGAACGACGGCTACGGCAATGTCACATTCCCCGAGATCAGCTTCAGCACCGACGACCTGGGCACCCATCAATACACGGTCACCGAGATCAACACCCATGCCTTGGGCTGGACATTCGACCACACCGCCTATGCCGTGACCATCAACGTCGGCCTGGACGACAGTGGCGCATTGGCCGTGACGGCCAAGTACACGCGCGATCTTCTCCCCCTGTTTACGAACAGCTACAAGTTGCCGACGCTGTTGGGGGCATCGGTGGCTTTGGCGGCCAAGAATATCGTGGTCGGGACCGATCAGGACACGGCCGGCTGGTTTGATTTTGCGGTGGCCGATGAGAGCGGCCGGGTCGTGGCCACGGGTACGAACGACAGCGCCGGCCACATCGTTTTTGCCGACATCGCCTATTTGACCGAGGCCGACCTGGGCACGCATCTTTATACCGTGCGCGAGACGAGCCTCGATGGCAACGGCTGGGAGGTCGATAAGGGCGTTTACGACGTCTTGGTCTTTGTTGATTACGTGGACCTCGACGAGAGCCTCTACACCCAAAGCGATGCCGACCAAGCCGATGCCCAGCTGGTCGCCAGCATCGAGCTGATCAGCCAGAATGACAGCCCCGTCGAGCAGATGGCCTTTACCAACGTCTATTCGAGCTCGGCGGTCGAGTCGGGGTCGCGCGATGACACGGGCAGCGGCGCGGTCAGCGCGGGCGGCGGCTCGGGCGGTGCGGGCGGCGGCTCGGGCGCGGGCGGCACGGCGGGCACGGGGGATGCGGCTTTTCTTCTGATTATCGTGGCCGGCCTGCTGGTCTTGACCGGGGCCGTGACCGTGGTTACCGCAGTCTGGCTGCACCGGCACAAGCCCGGCCCGCCCAAGCCCGATCAGCCCAAGCCCGGCCCGTCCACAGACGATCGGCCCAAGCCCGGCCCGCCCACAGACGATCGGCCCAAAGACGGCCCGTCCACAGGCGGTCAACGATAAAAAACCGCAGTTTCCGGATTTTCTCGATTGAATTCTCTGGCTTGGTTTGGTACAACGGGTATATGCAATTACAGGGAGAAGAATGCGCGGCCGGGGGTCGCGGTTTCAGGGATAAGGTGCACGCGTGGTTGGTCGGTTCAAATACCTGGCAAATGTGCTGACATTCAGCCGGATTGCGGCGGCGCTCTCGTTGCCGCTGGTCAAGCCGCTGTCCGCGCTGTTTTTCGTCATCTATTTCTTTTGTGGCATCACAGACTTTCTGGATGGTAAAATCGCCCGCCGCACGCAGTCGGCCAGCCGCTTTGGCGAGACCCTGGACAGTGTGGCCGACCTCATTCTGCTGGTCGTGATGCTGGCCATCTTTGCGCCCCTGCTGCCTTGGCAGCCCTGGATCATCGCCTGGGTCGGTGCCATCTTCGTCGTCCACGCGGTCTCGCTGGCCATCGGCTTTCACAAGTACCGGGCCTTTACCTCGCTGCACACCTACGCCAACAAAGTCACCGGTATCTGCCTCTTCTGCTTTCCCATGCTCTTCCTATTGATGGGCCTGGTACCCACCGCCATCATCCTCTGCACCGTCGCCAGCCTCTCGTCGCTGGACGAGCTGCTGATCATCATCTGGTCCAAAGAGCTGGACAAGAACGTCGTCGGGCTGTTCTTTCTCAAACGCTACACCTGACGCTTGTAGCAGGGCGTGTTCGGCCGGGCGGCCAGATTCTGCCGGGGTCGGCCGGCGGTCGCGCGGAATGGGCCGCAGCAGGCAAAACTGGCAACAAAAGGTAGATGGTGCTATCATTAGTGGTGCAGTGCCCGCCGGTGTGGGCGACGGGTACGCCTAGAGATTTGAAGCGTCAGTTAGAGCTGACGCTTCGTCCTATCTCGGCGCTTCTCGCGCCAGAACATGAAGGCCACATGACCGAGTTCTGCCAGCGCTACGAGCAAGGTCGCAACAGCTGAGAGTATCGTCGGTGTGTCCATAGGTTTCACCCCCTCCCGTTTATAACGTCGGAGGCGCACCCGTCTGGCGGAACACTGCACTCGGCATTATAGCACCAATACGAGCATGATAGCTCATACATAGTAGAAACCTCTATCTTCAATCACCCTTAAAGCCCAGAACAAACCTCATCTTCCAGACTTGGCGAGTCCGCCGTATGCCGACGCCCGGTAAGCTACAATAAGACACATCAATCGATGCCTTACTTAGACCACGAATTGCAGCAGGAGGTTAATTGAGCGCTAATCAAAACACGGGCCCCCGGCCAGCCTCTCGCCCCGGGCGCCAGGCCGCAAGCCAGCCGCCGCGCAACCGGGCGCACGCCGCGTCCTCATCCCAGCAGAACCAGGCCAGGCGGGCATCGGCCAACAACAACGCCAACGCGACCGCTGCCGACGGGCAAAAAGGGCGCCTCGAGCCCGAGCTGCGCATTGAGCTCTTTGGCATCCTGATCATTGTCATCGCCATCGTGCTCTTTATCGCCGCCGTGGCACCGGGCCAGGCCATCATCACGCGCGCCCTCTCCGGCGCCTGCCGCACCGCCTTCGGCATCGGCGCCTTTGTGCTGCCCTTCTTGCTCGTGGCCTGGGGCGCCGGCCTCACGGTGCGCCACCGCCTGCGCGTCCCCTTCGCCCGCCTGGTCATCGGCGTGGCCATCATCTTCCTGGCCTTTCTCACGCTCATCGCCCTCAGCACGCCCGTCATACCCGTCGCATCCGCCGCATCCGTCACGGGCGCGCAACCGGCCCGCGACCTCGGCCTGCTATTCGCCCAATCGGCCCTGACCAGCCATGGCGGCCTGCTCGGCGCGGTCATCGCCTGGGTGCTGCTCACGCTGGTCGGCGCGGCCATCGGTGTCGTCATCGCCATCGGCGCCATCGCCGCCGGCATCGTGCTCGTGGGCTTCTCGCTCCGGCGCTTCTTCGGCCGCCTGTACGCGCGCATCCAGGGTCAGAAAGAAATCCCCTTTGACCCCGAGGCCAGCCCCTACTCGTTCGCCGATGCCGCCAACGCCGCCCCGCCCCGCCAAAAACGCGGCCTTTTTGGCCGCCGCGGCCGGGGCAAGGCCGATGTTTTGCTCCCCCCGACTACCCGCTTTGACGCGGGCGAGCGTGAGCCTGGCCAAGCGCCCGGCCAAGCCTTGGACGGGGCCGGCGTGCCCCTGACCGCCGAGGAGGAGCTCCTTTACGGCGACCTGGACAGCATCCCCGACAGCGCCGCCGACGATGGCACAGCCAGCCTGCCCGCCCGCGCCCAATTAGAGGGAGAAGACAGCAACGACCTCTCGGCCCAGAAGACCAAGACGATTCCCGGGCGCAGCCGCCTGTTCAGGTTCCCGCGCCGCTCGGGCAAGGGCGCCGCCGCCGCCCGCGCCGGCCACGCGGAGGGGCTGGACGACGGCCCGTCCCAAGCCGGCGGCCGGCCAGGGGAGGCCAAAGCGTTCGGCGCAGGCCGAGCAGCGGGTCCAACCGACGAGGCAATTGCGGCCGCTGGGCAGGCCGGGGGCACCGGGGCCGCCCGCGACGCCGACGCATCCGCCCCCGGCACCTCCACCGCCCCCGGCACCTCCACCGCCCCCGGCACCCCCGGCACCCCCGCCGCCGCCGAGCCCCTCGAGCCCCCGCCCTTCCAGCTCCCTGCCCTTGCCCTGCTCAAGGTCTCGCGCTCCAAGGCCGCCACCAAGGCCGGCGAGAACGAGCTCCGCGCCGTGGCCTCCGAGCTCCAAGAGACGCTCGTCCAGTTTGCCGTGGACGCCCAGGTCGTCGGCTGGACGGCCGGCCCGACCGTCACG
>WRFC01000024.1 GCA_009779015.1 Coriobacteriia bacterium
CCCAGCCGCTCCGGGGCGACCTGGCCGCAGATGCCGCTCTCCTCGACGGCCTGGCTGGCTGCCGCAATCGCGTACTGGGCATAGAGGTCGGTGTGCTTGACCTCGGCCTTCTCGATGTAGTCGGTGGGGTCAAAGTCCTTTACCTCGGCGGCTATCCGGACTTTTAGCCCAGATGCGTCAAACCGCGTGATCGGGGCAAACCCATGCTTTCCGGCAATCAGGTTCGACCAAAAGCCTTGGACATCGTTGCCGATCGGTGTAATGCAGCCCAGACCGGTCACAGCCACGCGTTTCAAATCAACTGCCTCCATGATCGTTTCTCCTCACTCAAGCCCTTCTCCCCCTGACTTTACCGCGCCTGCCCGGCTCAGTAAAAGGGCCAACGCCGCCCTATATGAGCGGCAAACTGGCCTCGCAGCCTTTTCTCACGGCCTTAGATGTACATTCCACCATCGACCTTGATGACTTCCCCCGTGATATAGGATGCCTGGTCAGAGGCCAAAAAGACAGCCAGGTTAGCCACATCGGCCACGCTCCCAATGCGCTTTAAGGGTACAGACGTGTCTATATACTCAATTACGCTGGCAGGCAGCGCGGCCGTCATCGCGGTCTCGATGAACCCGGGCGCTATTGCATTGCAGGTCACGCCCTTGCCCGCCAGCTCTTTGGCCACGGTCTTGGTCAGGCCGACCAGCCCAGCCTTGGCGGCCGCGTAGTTGGCCTGGCCAGGGTTGCCCATCAGGCCGCTGACCGAAGAGATGTTGATGATGCGGCCGGCCGGCGAGCGCATGATCGAGCGCGCCAGATGCTTGGTCATGTTAAAGGCGCCCTTCAGGTTGACGCCCAGAACAGCGTCAAAGTCGGCCTCGCTCATACGCAGCAAAAGGTTGTCCTTGATGATGCCGGCGTTGTTGACCAGGATATCGACGGACCCAAAGTCGCTCAAGATGCCCTCCGAGGCCGCCTTGGCCTGCTCAAAGTCGCTGACATCGCACTTATATGCCCGGGCGCTAACGCCTAGGCCGGCCGCTTTGACGCAGGCCTCCTCGGCGGCCTCGGAGCCGCCCGCATAGATGATCGCCAGGTCAGCCCCGTTCGCGGCCATCTGCAGGGCAATCGCCTGGCCGATCCCCCGCGACGCGCCGGTCACAACCGCCGTTTTGCCTTCAAGCATGCTCCAGCTCCTTCACGCACTCGGCCAATGACCCAAGGTCATTGACATTCAAGACCCGCACGTCCCGCCCAGCCTCGAGCGCCCCGTCCTTTTTGGCCTTCTCGACAATCTTCTTAATCAATCCAGATAAGACCTGACCCGGGCCGACCTCGACAAAGGCCTCGTAGCCGGCGGCCAGCATGTGCTCGACGCTGGCCTGCCAGAGCACCGGATGGTTGACCTGCGCCGCCAAGAGCGCGCGTGGGTCGCCATAGGGCATGGCCGTGACGTTGGAGAAGAGCGGGATGCGGGGAGCCTGCAGGCCCTCGTCAGCCCAGCCTTGCAAGTGCGCCAAAATGGCCGTGCTGGCCTCGTCCATCAAAGGGCTATGAAAAGCGCCGCTGACGGCCAGCCTGAGGCATTTTCCACCGGCTTGGGCGATGGCCGCCTGTACGTCCTGAAGGGCGTCTTCTGAGCAGGCCACGACTGTCTGGCCAGGACAGTTATAGTTGACCGCAAAGGCCTCGGGCAAGGTCGAGCAGAGCTCTTCGACCTGGCCGGCCGTGAGCTTCAGCACGGCCAGCATGCCGCCGGGGTGGCGCTTGGCCGCCTCTTGCATGACCTGGGCCCTAAAGCAGACGAACTCAAAGGCCTTGGCCGGCTCCATGATGCCGGTATAGGCCAGCGCCGGTATCTCGCCCAGCGAGAAGCCGGCTGCACCGGCGGCCTCGATGCCGCTTTCGCGCAGAGCTAAGGCACTAGCCAGGTCGGCCAAGAACATGGCCGGCTGCGTGTTCAGGGTCTCGCCCAAGGCCTCGGCCGGCCCTTTGAAGCAAAGCTCTGTAATGCCCGGGCGCTGGCGCTCGGCCTGGTCAAAGAGCCCGCGTACCGACGCATAGGCGTCATAGAAGGGCTCACCCATGCCAGCGTATTGGGCGCCCTGCCCGGCAAAGGCAAATGCTAGCTTAACCATTCAGACGCCTCTCTGAGCAGCCCTTCGGCCTCGCTCATCAGCCCTTCGATGATCTCTTGGACAGTCTGCTCTTTTTTTATCAGGCCAGCGATCTGCCCGGCCATAAAGCAACCGGTCTCGATATCGCCGTCCACCGCCGCCCGCCGCAAGGCGCCCGCGCCCAAGGCCAGGGCATCCAGCTCGGCATCCGAGATGGCCAGGTCATTCTCTTTTTCGAGGTAGCGGCGCGTAAACGGCGTCTTTAGCGAGCGCGCCGGATGGCCGCGCCGCTTGCCGGTCACCACAGTATCGATATCGTTGGCTGCCAGCACTCTGTCTTTATAGTTCTGGTGCACGCCACACTCCTTGGCCACCAGAAAGCGCGTCCCTAGCTGGACGCCGACGGCACCGAGCATCAAGGCGGCGGCCAGGCCGCGGCCGTCACCGATGCCGCCGGCCGCCAACACCGGGACGTCCACCGCATCAACGACCTGGGGCACCAGTGCCATCGTGGTCAGCTCGCCAACATGGCCGCCACTCTCGCCGCCTTCGGCGATCACGGCCGTGGCACCACTGCGCTGCACGAGCTTGGCGTGCCCGGTCGAGGCAACCACAGGAATCACCTTGATGCCGGCCTCTGTCCAAGCCCCCATGTACTTGGCCGGGCTGCCGGCACCGGTCGTCACGACTTCGACCCCCTCGGCCACGACGAGCTCGGCGACCTCGGCCGCATATGGGCTCATCAGCATGATGTTCACGCCAAATGGCTTGTCTGTCTGGGCCTTTGCCTTTCTGACCTCGCCCGCGACGCGCTCTGGTGAGGCGTTGCCGGCCGCTATTATCCCCAGGCCGCCCGCATTAGAGACAGCAGCGGCCAGACCAGCATCGGCAATCCAAGCCATACCGCCCTGAAAGACAGGGTATTTTATTCCGAGTATTTGACAAATCGGCGATTTGATCATTTGCCCATATTGCAGCTCTTACTTTGCGGCCTCGATGGCCGCCGCCAGCTGTCCGACGCTCTTCATCTCATCGCTCATCTCGAGGGTCACCGAGAACTCCTCTTCGACGCTCATCAGCAGCTCCACTGTGTCCAAGGAGTCTAGCCCGAGCTCTTCAAAAGTCGTCTCCTCGGTGATTTCCAGGCTTTGATCGTCTTTATAGTTCCTCAAGATCGTTGTTATCTGCTCAAGCATGGTAGTTCCTCCAAACGTCTCCGGGCCGATAGTCAGGTGTCACGATGGGCTCATCCCCAGACGATGACACAGCTACCAGCGGTCATCCCAGCGCCAAAGGCCGAAAGGAAAAGCACATCGCCAGATTTTAGCTTATCGCTTTCCCACATCTCAAGCAGCAATAGCGGAATTGCGACCGACGAGATGTTGCCGTAGCGCTGGATGTTCATTGGGAACTTCTCCTCTGGCTGCCCGACCTTTGCCCTTATTGAGTCGATGATGCGCTTGTTGGCCTGGTGCAAGACAAAGTAGTCGATCTCCTCGGGCGTCATCCCCAAGGCCGACATGGCCTTGGACAATTCGACAGCGCCCACGTTGACAGCGAACTTGAACACCTTCTGCCCCTCCATCGCCAAAAAGCCCTTGGTCTTCCCGTGATGGACAAAGGGGCTGTTGCCGGTGCCCACGGGCAGGCTCAGCATCTCGGAGTTGGGGCTGGTCGAGATGCTGATATACTTCAACGCCTCGCCCGGCTCGACGATCACGGCGGCCGAGCCGTCGCCGAATAGAACGCAGGTGCTGCGGTCATGCCAATCGATATGCTTAGACATCATCTCGGCGCAGACGATCAAGACACGCTTGGCCTTCTGGCGCTCGACAAAACCGGCGGCGACTTCGAGGGCAAAGATAAAGCCCGTACAGGCCGCGTTGAGGTCAAAGGCCGGGCATTGGGTGCCCAGGCGCTCGGCCACGCAGCACGAGAGCGAGGGCGTCAGGTAGTCGCCCTCAAAAGTCGAGCCGATCACCAGATCGATGTCCGAGGGGGCGAGGCCGGCCCTCTCAATGGCCTCTGTAGCGGCAGCCGTGGCCAAATCGGTGAGGCTCTCGTCGCGGCAGACATAGCGCGACTCGATGCCTGTGCGCGTCCTGATCCACTCGTCGCTGGTATCGATAAAAGCCGCCAGGTCGTCATTCGAGACGCGATGTGCGGGAATACCTTTTCCTAAACTGACAATTCTCAGACTCATGTTTGCTTGCCTGTCTCTTCTCTCTGAAATAGGGACAACACACCGCCTAATATTATCGGAAAAAGCATTTTTATATGCGGTGATTGCCAAGAGTTGCTTTCTTGACACGTCAAATCCAGTTTATTCTTGTCTTAGTGGCGTAATATAGACGGCGGGGCTGGCACCGGCCTAAAACCGCTTGCCGCCGGCCCGCACCTTGGTCTTCTGTCCTGCCCAGGTTTAGAACAAAGGGAGAAAACCCATGCCCGCACTGATAGAAGTCCAGAAGATCACCAAGGCCTTCCGCCTGTCGGCCAAGCAAAAACGCATCGAGCACACCCAGCAGACGCTCCGGGTGGCCGTCGACGGCCTCAGCTTCGCGGTCGAGAGCGGCGAGATCTTCGGCCTCCTCGGCCCCAACGGCGCCGGCAAGACCACGACCCTGCGCATCCTTTCCACGCTCATCAAGCCCGACTCGGGTGACGCCCTGGTCGACGGCAAGAGCATCATCCGCGAGCCCGAGGCCGTGCGCGCCCGCATCGGCTTTCTGACCAGCGAGCTGAAGCTCGAGGAGTTCTTCACGCCCGACTACCTCTTCGACTTCTTCGCCTCGCTGCACCGCCTCGACCCGGGCACCGCCAGCCGGCGCAAGGCCGCCCTCTTCGAGCGCTTCGGCATCGACGAGTTTTCCGGCACCAAGGTCGCCAACCTCTCGTCCGGCATGAAGCAGAAGGCCTCGCTGGCCATCTCGATCGCCCATGACCCGAACATCGTCATCTTCGACGAGCCCACGAATGGCCTCGACGTCATCACGGCCAAGACCGTGACCGACTACCTAGAAGAGCTCTGCGCCGCCGGCAAGACCGTGATCTTATCCACGCATATCTTCTCGCTGGTCGAGAAGCTCTGCCACCGCGTCGGCATCATCATCGACGGCCGCCTGGTGGCCTCGGGCGGCGTCGCCGAGGTCAGCGACGGGCTCAGCCTCGAGGACCGCTTCTTCGAGCTCTACGTCAAGCATTCCGCCGAGGCGCCCAGATGAGGCGCCGCAACGGGCTCTCCACGGTCGTCCGAAAGGAGCTGAGGCGCTTCTTCACCGACCGCCGGATGGTCTTCACCACGGTCTTTTTGCCGGCCGTGATGATCTTCGTCATCTACTCGCTGATCGGCAGCGTGATGGCGAATATCAACTCGGTCAGCCCCGACTACCAGGCCAAGGCCTATGTGGTCGGCCTGCCGGCCGAGCTGGCGCCCCTGGCCCAAGCCGCCGGCCTTCGCCTCCAGCCTGTCGACGCCGGCCAGATCGATGCCATCAAAGCACAGATTGCGGATAAGACCAGCGACCTTTTGGTCGTCTTCCCGGACGGCTTCAGCGCCGAGGTGGCGGCCGGGCTGGCTGCGGCCGGGCAGCCGGCGGCCGGGCAGGCGGCTGACGGCCTCGGCACGCCCCAGGTCGAGGTCTACTTCAACTCCACGCGCACCGAGTCGACGCAGCAGTACGGCCTCATGACCGGGCTCTTGGACAGCTACAAGAACTCCCTCGCCCCGCTCTTCACGGTCAACAGCGCGGCCGGCGGCGGCTACGACCTGGCCAGCCAAGAAGACACCTCGGGCATGGTCTTGAGCGCCCTGGTGCCGCTGCTCGTCCTGATCTTCCTCTTCACGGGAACGATCGGCGTGACCCCCGAGTCGATCGCCGGCGAGAAGGAGCGCGGCACGATCGCCACGATCCTCGTGACGCCCCTGGCGCGCTGGCAGCTCGCCCTCGGAAAGGTCGTCTCGCTCTCCTGCATCACGCTCCTGAGCGGGCTTTCCAGCTTTGTCGGCGTCATGCTCTCGCTGCCCCGCATCCTGGGCAGCGCCTCGGGCAGCCTCAACGTGGCGGCCTACAGCCTCGGCGACTTCGCCCTCCTGCTGGGCGTCATCCTCTCCACGGTGCTGGTCCTGGTCGGCCTCGTGGCGCTGCTCTCGGCGCTGGCGCGCACGGTCCGCGAGGCCAGCACCTATGCCACCCCTCTGATGCTCGTGATCATGCTGATCGGCGTCCTCGGGATGTTCTCGCAAGGCGCCTCGGGCAGCCCGGCCGTCTATCTGATACCGGTCTTCAACAGCATCCAGAGCATGATCGGCATCTTCTCGTTCACCGTCTCGCCCCTCTTGGTCATCCAGACCATCGGCGTGAACATCGTCGTGGCCGGGCTCTGCGTCCTCGCCTTGACACGCATGTTCGGAAGCGAGCGCATCATCTTCTCGCACTGACTGTATTAAGCTAAATTAAAATAAAAAACCGGATAATCTTTCGTCCAGCGCAAATAAGTACCGATTCCTAATAGGAAACCACAAGATGCAACGACCCATCACCTTCTACGATTAGGACAGTTCAAAAGAACTGGCAGATTTGATCTCGGCCTTACGAGGCGATCCCATCTTCGCTATTGCGACGCCCAAGCACCAGCAGAAGATGTCAAAAGATCGAAACAGCATTAAAGGTGTTGATGAAGTCTATCAACACACGGTTCAGCTTGTAATCCGGAATGGAAGGGAGCCAAAGTGAGCGTATTTGATGATATTTCCATGCTTGTCCAACAGGGGAAAGCAAAAGAGACTGTTGCGGCTGTCCAGAGCGCACTTGACGGTGGCGCTACCGCCCAGAAAGTACTCGATGAAGGTCTGCTTCCTGGCATGGCTGTTGTTGGCGAGAAGTTTAAGAACAATGAGATTTTCGTACCTGAGGTAATGATCTCCGCTAAGGCCCTTAACGGCGGCGTCGACCTGCTGAAGCCCCTGCTTGCGAGCGAGGGCGTCGAGCCAATCGGCAAGGTTGTCATCTGCACCGTTGAAGGCGATCTGCATGACATTGGCAAGAACCTTGTCAAACTGATGATGGAAGGCGTTGGCTTTGAGTGCTTCGACCTTGGCGCTGACGTCAAGGCTGAGGACATCGTCAAGAAGGTCCAGGCTGAGGGTGCCCAGATCGTTGCCCTGTCCGCTATGCTTACCACGACAATGGCCCAAATGGGCAGAGTCGTCGATGCCCTGGCTGCTGCCGGTCTGCGCGACAAGGTCAAGGTTATGGTCGGCGGAACCCCAATCACCGATAAGTATTGCAAGGACATCGGTGCTGACAAGTATGCCATCGATGCCGCTTCAGCTGCTGATGCCGCAGTGGTTTTGGTTGCCTAAGAGCATCGCCTTGCCTTCGTAAGCATTCACGAGGGTAAGTTTTACAATCAAATGGGGCGGCCCCGCTGACAGTTCTCTGTCAGCGGGGCCGCAGTGCTTTATGGCAAATCTTAGAAAGCAGGGTTCACCAAAACGACGACGTTCACAAAAATACTCATGCCGTTTAACAGCAGGCTATTTACTGGTTGCTGTTATTTAGCCATAATGGGTCTTCATATTAAAAAATACTGAAGATCAAAGGGTGTATTTCTTGGAAGGAAATGACTATGCCGACAGAAGCTCTGTTAAAGCAACTGTCTGATCGGGTGCAGTCCGGGCAAGTAAAAGATGTCGTTGAGCTGATCGAAGAAGGGCTCAATCAGGGGATAAGCGCTCAAAGCATGTTGGACGATGGTTTGTTGCATGGCCTTGGAGAACTGAGTATCCGTTTTCGCAATTCTGAGATTTTCATAGCTGAGCTGCTGCAGGCCTCAAAAGCTTTGAAAATCGGAATCTCATTGATCCGCGACAAGCTTTCCGTGGGCAGTGTCAGGCTCCATGGAAAAGCCGTCATCGCAACTGTCGAAGGCGATTTGCACGATATCGGCAAGAACCTTGTCAAACTCTTGCTTGAGGGATCAGGGATGGAGGTCATTGACCTCGGATCTGATGTCACGGCTGCACAGGCTGTTGACGCAGTACGCAAATACCAACCAGACGTCGTTGCCTTGTCTGCCCTTTTAACGACGACAATGGAGAACCAACTGAAGATAGTCGAGGCCTTAAAGAATGCGAACCTGCGTGACACTGTCTTCATTATTGTCGGCGGGGCCCCTATCACAGCGGAGTTCAGCCGGAGCATCGGGGCTGACGGCTATGCGGCCGACGCTTCTAGTGCGGTCGAGTTAGTCGAGCGGCTGATGTTAGAGCAGTCACTCCGAAGCAACCAAGCCGAGACCTGTGTCAGGCCATAGAATTTACCGCCCCACAGCGGGTCGTCTTGAAGGCATGAAAAAAGAGAAAGCAGCGCAACGATGAGAATCATCCTGATCAGCGGGTTCCTCGGCTCTGGAAAGACCAGCTTGCTGATACAGATGATGGACTACCTTACCCGGCAAAGCCCATCCCCGCGAATTGTGATCATTGAAAACGAGATCGGATCGATCAACCTGGACAGCCGGATGCTCGATGGCAAAGGCCTGACAATGCGCGAAATGCTCTCTGGCTGCATCTGCTGCTCGCTCCTCAGCAACCTGGCATCCGAGATCACACATACCGCCCAGACACTGGCGCCGGACCTCTTGATTATCGAGGCGACAGGGATGGCCAACGCCCGCGATGTTATCACGGGCATCCACACATCGGTCGACGAAAGCCTCTATTCCTCCGTCCAGTCCATCGTCATCGTCGATGCCAGCCGCCTGCCTTACCTCCTCGAAAGAACACCGAGGATGGTTTCGCGCCAGCTCGAGCAACTAGACGCCGTACTCTTGAACAAGACCGATTTGGTTTTGCCTGAAGAGCTCGGCGATGTCCGGGCCGCCTTGCGGGAGGTCGTGCCTGACGCCCGGGTCATTGAGGTCTCGGCCGAGAACGGCGTGTCTGACGAAAGCTGGGCCGAGGCCCTGCTCCAGACCGAGACGGGGGCTGAATGATGACCGAAGAGCACGAACACGACCACACGCACGAGCACAGCCATGTGCACGAGCATAGCCACAACCATGAGCATGAGCACGAGCACGAGCACGAGCACGAGCA
>WRFC01000025.1 GCA_009779015.1 Coriobacteriia bacterium
ACCGAAAGGATGACAGCGCGCTCGCTTGAGCCAGCTGGAAAGGTCTATGGCTAAAAAAAGCACACAGGTAGTCTCGTTCTTAGGCGGCTTGGTTTTTGTTGGGATAGTGGTAGGTGTGACTGTTGCCCTGAACAAAAAGCTCAGAGAAGAGTTGTCGAGCCAGGCACGGTCCCTGGTCGAGACAGGCAAATCGGTCGTAGAGCAGGTACAGTTTGTGACCGGACGTGTCCAGCGGGTTGCCGAAGGACTAGAGGGGCTAAAAAAAGACAGTGCCGCCGAACAAGCCAGCGCCAATATCTTGGAAGCCCAGAATTACAGTGATAAGTGGGCAGAGATCGAAACAGCAATAAAGAGGCGCCAGGAATCGGAGCAGCCCGCAAACGATGATTTAAGGGTGGACGTGTGAAAGGCAGCGATGGTAGGATAGATAAAGCAAAAGCCTGGCGACTTCTGTGCGCACAAGCTTCACAAAAAATCTATCATAAAAACATAATTTTGTCAAGCATTATTGGGCACCCGTTTGCCCCGTTGAACGGGGGTTTCAATTTATTCAAAAACCCTCTATCCTTATAAATGCGTAAGCAAGCTAATTCGGTTTGCTTTCATGAGAGAGAGCGAAGGGCGTCGCTCTCTCTCACTTTTTTATCCAGAAACCAAGATCAGGCTTATTGTCTGGCCGCCTGCCTGTGCGGCCTGTTTGCTTCTATGCTCCGCTTAATCAGCCACCGAGGATATAATAGTTTTTTACAGCGTTGCGTCATAACGCTTGAAAAGAAAGGGGCAGCCTGGTGACAGCAAGCATGCGCTGTTGCAATATCGTTCTTGATTCATGTTGTGACCTTCCGCGGGCGATTATCGATCCTCTGGATATCGAGTTGCTGCAGTTCCCATTCATAATGGACGACGGCGAGCATTTTGACGACCTCGAAAAATCAATGGACGCACACAGCTTTTATGAGCGGTTGCGTAAGGGCGAGCAGGCCCACACCGCACAGGTTCCCTATGGCCAGATCGTCGATGTCTTTGAACGGATGGCGCTTTCGGGCCGGCCGACCGTCTTCTTGTGCTTTAGCTCTGGCCTGTCCGGGACGTTTGAGACGATCAAGCAGGTCTGGGGTGAGACCATGGCCAAATACCCAGAGTCCGAGATCTATGTTGTTGACACCGGCCTGGCCTCGATTGCCGAGGGGCTGCTGGTTTACGAGGCGGTGCACCAGGCCGACCGCGGGCTGACAGCGGCCGAGCTGGCCGCCTGGGCCGAGGAGGCAAAGTTCTTTGTCAACGCCTACTTTACCCTGCCCGACCTCGAGACGCTGAGGCGCGGCGGGCGGGTGCCCGAGGTAGCCGCCTTTGCCGGCGCCAAGCTCGATATCAAGCCGATCCTCTGCTTTGAGCTGAGCGGACAATTGAGTTTTCATAGCGCCTCGCGCGGGCGTAAAAAGGCCATCAAGCAGATCATCCAGCTCTATTTTGAGCGGCGGCGCGACGACTCGCGCACGCTGTTCTTTGGCTCTGGCGACGCCCCCAAAGAGCTGGCGGCCATGGAAGAGCAGGTTATGAGGCTCGAGACAGGGGCAGCCCCGATACCCTTCTCGATGAATGTCGGCCCCGTCATTGGCACGCATACCGGCCCCGACCTTTTGGCCTTGGCTTTTTGGGGCCGGGACCGCAGGCTCGACGTCTCGCTGACTGACCGTATCGCCAACCTCATCAGCGCCCGCTCTGACCCAGACAAGGCGGCGCGGCGTGCCCGTGAGAAAAAGGACCGCGTCGGCCACCTTGAAGGCACCGGTGGCCACCTTGAGGGCAGCACCGGCCACACCGAGGCCACCGTCGGCCACAGGCCGGTGTCCGACGCTGACGAGAATAAAATGACCCAAGAAGAAAGATGGTAAGAATATGTCGGATTTTGAGCATTCGCTCGCAGTCTTTATAGATTATGAGAACCTGGCCTTAGGGGCGACACCAAAAGGCCGCGGAAAGCGCATTGCGGCTATCACTCCAGACATCGGCCGCATCTTAGAGCGCCTGGTCGAGAAAGGCAAGCTGGTCGTCAAGCGGGCTTACTCGGATTGGCAGCGCTTCTCAGACGTCGTCAAAGAATTGCACGGGCTGGGCATCGACCTCACCGAGATCCCGGACCGCGGGCTGACCGGCAAGAACTCCGCCGACATCCGCCTGGCCGTCGACGCTATGGAGCTTTGCTACAGCAAAGACTTTATCGACACCTTTGTCGTGGTCTCGGGCGACAGCGACTTTACCCCGCTGGTGACCAAGCTCAAAGAGAACGGCAAGACCGTGATTGGCGTGGGCATGCGCGACTCGACCAGCGAGCTCTTGGCCACCAACTGCGACGAGTTCATGTTCTACGAAGAGATTGGCATGTCGGGCGATGTTCCGGCGATTCCCGACTCGCCGGGCACCGAGAAGCGCTCGGCCTACCAGCTGCTCTTTGACAGCATCGCCGCATTGCAGCGCGAGAATGCCGAGACCATGCACTCCTCGCTCATCAAAGACACGATACGCCGCAAGGTACCGCACTTTAGCGAGCAGGTCCATGGCTACCGCTCGTTTACCCAGCTTTTAGAAGAGGCGCAGACGCTGGGGCTGATTGCCATGCACAAAGACTCGAAGAGCGGCACTTGGGTGGTCGAGGGGTTTAGTGGGCATTAAACACTAAGCGGTCAGAAAAGCCGGGCGGCCGCCTTTGCCCAGCAGGGCGGTGGCGCAGTGGGGCAACTGGGCAGCAGGGCAATGGCACCAGCAAGCAGGGGCCGGCGTCAAATAGCATCAAAAGCGAAAGTCGGGTGGGGATGAAGATGCAGTACCGGAGAAGCCCAAAGATTGACGCCGATCTCTCGGTCCTTGGCTTTGGCTGCATGCGCTTTCCGCGCACGCTGGCTGCCACCGACATGACAAAGACCGAGGCCTTGTTCAGAGAGGCCATCGAGGGCGGTGTCAACTATTTTGATACAGCCTATGTCTACCCGGGCAGCGAGTCGGCGACCGGTGAGATCTTGGCCAAAGACGGGCTGCGCGAGCGCGTCTACCTGGCCACCAAGCTACCGCGCCAGCTGTGTAAAAGCCACGATGACCTCGACCGCATCTTTAGCAAGCAATTAGAGCGGCTGAAAACCGGCTACATTGACTTTTATCTTATCCATAATTTGCCCTCGCTCTTTTATTGGCAGAGGCTGGTGGACTTGGGGATTGAGGAATGGATTGCCGAGAAGAAGCAGAGCGGGCAGGTGCGCTGGATCGGCTTTTCTTTCCACGGGGCGCAAAATGATTTTATCGAGCTATTAGATGTATATGACTGGGATTTTTGTCAGATACAATACAATTATTTGGATGAGAATTATCAGGCCGGGCGGGTTGGGCTAAAAGCCGCATATGCCAAGGGTGTGCCGGTCATCATCATGGAGCCTCTGAGGGGCGGCAAGCTGGCGACGGGCCTGCCCAAAGAGGCCGCCCAGATCTTAGAGCAGGCCGACCCCCAGGCCTCGCTGGCCTCGTGGGCCTTTAAATGGCTTTACGACCAGCCCGAGCCGAGCGTCGTGCTTTCGGGCATGAACGCCCCAGAGCAGCTGCGCGACAACCTGGCGGTGGCCGGGCAGGCTGCGGTGGGCATGCTGGGCAGCGAGCAGAAAGGCGTGTTAGAGAAGGCCATCGAGCTGATCAAGGCCACATACCGCGTGCCTTGCACGGGCTGCAACTACTGCATGCCCTGCCCGCATGGTGTGAGCATTCCGAGCTGTTTTTCGGCTTACAACGCGCGCACTACGCAGGGGCTGATTGTTGGCATGAGCCAGTACGTGACATCAACGGCGGCCAACCGCCCCGGCCAATACAGCGGGGCCGCCAACTGCCAGGCCTGCGGCGTCTGTTTAGAAAAGTGCCCACAACAGATTGAGATTATCGAGCAGCTCAAAGAGGTTAAAAAGCATATGGAGCCTTTCTGGTTTAAACTTGCGCTGAAGGTGCTGGGCGCGATCAGCAAATAACCGGGGCCGCAGCATGGGCGGGGGCGCGGATAGGGGCGCAGGTGGGGCAAGGACGGTGGCGCGGACGGGGGCGCGGGCAAGGGTACGGACGGTGGTACAGTCGGGGGCGTGGATAGGAGTACGGACGGGGGCGTGGATAAGAGAACGGCCGGGGGCGTGGACAAGGGTACGGCCGGGAACAGTCGGGGCAAAGGACAGAGAAGTGATATCTGAGAATTCTACAATCTGGGAGGAAGAGCCTTCGTTTTATTGCTCGGATGGGACCAAGCTGGCCGTTAAGCTGCGCTTTTCAAAGCGCGCCAAACGCCGGCGCATCAACCTCTCGCCCCGCGAGGGCCTAGAGGTGGTCTACCCGGCCACAGGCGAGCACCCCAAGCCCGCTCAGTTCTTAGAAGAGCAACGACAGTGGATCGAACGGGCGGTCAAACGCACCGAGCTGCAGCGCCAGGCGCTAGAAGCCAGCCGTCGGCAGGGGCTGCCGCGCTGGATTGACTTTGAGATCTTGGCCGAGCGTTGGCGGATCGACTATCAGCCCAGCGCCTCGTTGAATATCCGCATCGGGCGGCCGGTGCTGCTTAAGCAAGACTTGGCCAAAAGCACCTATTCTTTGCCCCTGAGCGGTAATGTCGAAGACCAGAGGCTCTGCCGGCTCGCCCTCCAACGGTTTGTTCTGGCGCGGGCGCGGGCGCAATTGCCCCGCTCTGCGCACGCAGTCTTAAGCGAGATCGGCCAAAAGCCCAGCGAGATCAGGGTCAAGCGGCGTAAGCATACCTGGGGCACTTGTTCGAGCATCGGCGTGATTACGCTGGATGCCCGCGCCCTGCTGTTGCCGCGTGAGCTGGCGCGCGAGATCATCTTGCACGAGGCGGCGCACTTGAAGGTGCCCAACCACTCGGCAGAGTTCTACCGCGAGCTCTACTCGTACCCGGGGGCCTCTGAAGAGAATGAGAAGACGCTGAAGCGGGCGGCCGCACTTATCCCCGCCTGGTTTGAAGACACCGAGTGAGGCGGCCTTGACGGCTTGCTGGCAGGCAGCGGCAGGCAGCGGCCGACGGGGCCGACGGGGCCGCTGCCCGAGGCCGGTGTTAAACTAGAAGCAACAGATCGGACAACGACGAGCAAAGGCGAGGCCAACGCCCGGGGGCGCTGGCGCAAGGCAAGGGCGCGAGAGTGCGAGACTAAGAGTAGAGGAGAAAACCATGAAGGTCTTACTAGTAAACGGCAGCCCGCACCAGGACGGCTGCACACATACGGCGTTGCGGCAGTTGGCGCGCGGGCTTGAAGAGCAGGGCATCGAGACGGTCGAGCAATGGATTGGGACTGCCCCGATCAAGGGTTGTTGCGCTTGCGGCAATTGCCGTAAGACCAAGCGCTGCGACTTTGGCAGCGACGACGGCGTGAATGAGATGATCGAGCGGATGCAGGGCTGCGACGGGCTGGTCTTAGGGTCGCCGGTGCACTTTGCCGGCATCACCGGGGCGCTCAAATGCCTGCTGGACAGGGCGTTTTTTGCGGCCGGCACGACCTTTGCGCTAAAGCCGGCGGCCTGCCTGGTCTCGGCCCGCCGGGCGGGCACCACGGCGGCGCTAGAGCAGCTGCAGAAGTTTCCGCAGTTTGCCCAGATGCCGCTGGTCTCGTCGTTTTATTGGCCGATGGTGCACGGCCGGATGGCCGATGAGGCCCTGCTGGACGAGGAGGGCATGGACATCTGCTATCAGCTTGGCCTGAACATGGCCTGGATGTTGCGCAGTATCGACGCCGGGCAGGCCGCTGGCGTGATGCCGCTGAAGTCAGACTCGCACCGCATGACTAACTTTGTCCGCTGAGCTTGTTGCGATGGGCCTCGTGCGATGAGCCAGCTGACTGTCGGGGGCATCGAAGAACTGCTTTTTGCTGACTATCCGGCCGCCTACGCAGTCGCCGACGACCGCTTTGGGCTCTTTGTCGGAGAGCGGGCGGCCGCAGTCAGCGGCGTGGCCTTTGCCCTCGATGCAACCGTGCCGATGGTGCGCGCGGCGGCTGGGGCCGGCTGCAACCTGCTGGTTACGCACCATCCGCCCTTTTGGGCGCCGCCGCGCTGCTTTTTGAGTGCCGACTCGGCGGCTACGGCCGATGGGGCGGTGATCTTTTGGGCGGCCCGGCTGGGCGTCGCGGTCTTGTCGATGCACACGAACGTCGATTGCGCGCCAGCGGCCGCCCAGCTCTTGATGGCGGCCCTGGGCTATACCCAAGAGTCTGTCATAAAGCCCCATTTGACCATTTTGAACGGGGAGCAGATCGGCCTCGGCCAGCTGGCCCGGGCGACGGCGCCGGCAGCTTGTACGCTCAGGCAGTTGGGCGAGCGCTGCCGGGCCTTTTTTGGCGGGCATCCGCGTGTCTGGGGCGACCCTGAGCGCCCGGTGGCGCGGCTGGCCGTTTGCTCGGGGGCAGGCAGCGAGCTGGTTGGCGCGGTCGTGGCCGCCCGGCCGGACTGCTACGTAACGGGCGAGCTGCGCCATCACGAGGAGGTCTACCTGGCCGACGAGGGCATTGCCTTGATTGAGCTGGGGCACGATTGCTCGGAGCTGCCCTACCGGCAGCTGATGGCTGATAGCTTGCTAGCCCGGGTTGCGGGCGAGGGGTTGCTGGGGGAGCCGGGGAAGCCGGGGCTGTCGGGGGAGCTGGAGGAGCCGGGCGGCGGTTCGCCGGGGGAGCCAGGGCTGCCGGGAGAGCCGGGCGGCGGGCTGAAGACTGTGATTTTGGAGCCGACTGCCCAGTGCTGGGTGGCCGGCCTGCCGGATTAAGGGATAATTGGTTGCCCGGTTTTTGTCGTGGTGTCAGAGGCCAGGCCTCTGAGAACGGTTTGAGATGGGATTTCAGACATGACTAAAGAGAAGACTTCTGGCAAGGGCGCAGGCGGGGTGCCGGACGAGGCTGCGGGCGAGGTCGCCGACGGCGCTGGCGACGCTGCCTCTGATAACAGCCCCAAGGCCCTGCTTCTGGCGCTGGTCGACCTCGACCAGAAGATCAGCGGGCTGGGCAGGCAGATCGACAAGCTCCCCCAGCGCCAAGAGCTGCAAAAAGTGCATGCCCAGATCGCCGACGTGGGCGAGAAGGCCAAAAAGCTCGAGCAGATGCGCCGCCAGCTGGCGCAAAAGGCCAAGGCGCTGGCCGACAACCGGTTTTTGATTGAAGAGCGCATGGCCGAGGCGCAAGGCCACATCGACGACAGCGGCGCCGACTTTCGCGAGGTCGCCAGCCTGAGCAAAGAGCTTGAGGGGTACGTTAAGCAGCTTGAGGCGCTGAAAGGCGAGCGCCAGGCCCTAGAGGACCAGGAGTTCAAAGTGGCCGAGGTCCAAGAGCAGGCCGAGAAAAGCACAGCGCAGCTGCATGCCCGCGAGAAGATGCTGCTTGAGTCGCTCAGGGCCGAGAACGGCGCCCTGCTTTTACAATACAAAGGGCTGGGAGAAGAGCGCGAGCGCCTGACCGGCCTTTTGGGCCCGGCGATTGTCGAGCGCTACGAGAAGGCCAGGGCGACCAAGGCCGGCATCGGTGCGGCGGCCTTGCGCGGCAGGACCTGCGAAGGCTGCCATATTGCGCTCTCAGAAGGGCAGATCGCCCAGCTCAAGCAGGCCGGCGAGATCGGCGAGTGCCCGTCTTGCCATCGGCTTTTGGTGATATTGTGATTGACCGCGATAGCCTGGGGCCGGCGCAAGAGCTGGTCGTGCGGGCTACACTTTATACCGATGGGGGCAGCCGGGGTAACCCCGGCCCCAGCGGGATCGGGTATACGTTGCTCAAGGGCGGTGACGCTGGTGACGCAGGCGGCGGCGGCCAAGGGGCCGAGCCGATCAGCAGCGGCGGCTGGTTTATCGGCCAGGCCACGAACAACGAGGCCGAGTACCTGGCCTTGATCTGGGGGCTCGAGAACGCCCTGGCCGCAAACGTCCGCAACCTCGACATTCGGCTGGACAGCGAGCTGGTGGCCAAGCAGCTGCGCGGCGAGTACAAGGTCAAGGCGGCCGGCATCAAGGGTCTCTTCTCCCTTTCAAAAAAGTTACTCAGCCGTTTTGCGAGTTATGACATCAGGCATGTCAGGCGCGCTTACAATAGCAGCGCGGACAGCTGGGCCAACGCGGCCATGGATGCCGAGGCGCCGGTCGGCGGCTATTCTGTAGAGCTGCAACTGCCTGCCGAGCTGAGGCAAGAACAGGCTGTATTAGAATTTGACGGAGCGCCCGGGCCAGAGTCCAAAGCGCCCGGGGCGGCCGGAAAGCTGAGAATGCCCAAGAATGAGGCGGGCACCATGAATAACGAGAGGAAGAATGTGATGACAGATGAGGTAAAGCAAGGCATTTATACATTGACAGTCAAGGAGCATTTTGACGCTGCGCACGCTTTGGTGGGGTATCCGGGCGAGTGCCGCAACCTGCATGGGCACACCTGGGACGTTGAGGCCACGATCAGCGGCCGCGAGCTGGACAGCGTGGGTATCGTCTACGATTTTAAGTCGTTGAAGATCGACCTGTTGAGCATTTTGAACCAGTACGACCACAAGTACCTGAACGAGGTGGCGCCGTTTGACCAGATGAACTCGACGGCCGAGAACCTGGCGCGCGTGATCTACGAGTATATCGAGGGCAGGCTTCCGGCTGGCATCAAGCTCGAAGAGATCGTGGTCTGGGAGTCGCCGATTGCCAAGCTCAGCTATCGCATCGGCTGAGGCCGGGCGACAGCGGACGGCGGCAGTGATGGCAGCGGCAGCAGAGGCGACAGCGGCAGCGACGGCGGCAGTGGCGGCAGCGGCGGCGGCG
>WRFC01000026.1 GCA_009779015.1 Coriobacteriia bacterium
GGCCTCGATCGCAATCAGCAAAAGGCCGGCCCAGATGCAGCCAAAGCAGACGGCGTGCGCCTGAGTAAAGGCCTCGTGGTAGACGAACGTGCCGATGATCAGCGAGAGCGTGGGGGCGATGTATTGAAAGAAGCCCATCCAGCTTAAGGGCACCGCGTTCACGGCCCGGCCAAAAAGCAGCAGGGGCACGAGCGTGACAGCGCCGCCCCCGATCAAGAGCAGCGTGCTCAGCCAGCCGGCGGCGCCGATCAGGCCATGTGCGCCCGCTGCCAAGAAGGCGCGGCCGGGCAAGAAGAACGAGATGCCCACATAGGCCAGTGCCAGAGGCACGACCAAGGTCGTCTCGACCGCCAGGGCCGGCAGGGCCGGATAGCCGCCGATCTTCTTGAACGCCCCGTAGAGGGCAAAGGAGGCGGCCAGGGCCAGCGAGATCCAGGGAAAACTCCCATAGTCGATGGTGAAATAGATCAAACCGATGGCGGCCAGCACGGTGGCCACCTTCTGAAAGGCCGTCAGCTTTTCTTTGAAGATCAACAGGCCTAAGAGGATGCTCATCAAGGGGTTCGTAAAATACCCGATCGACGTCTGCAGGATATGGTCGGAGTTGATGGCGTAGATAAAGAGGCCCCAATTGAGGGTGTTCAGAAGGCCGGCCGCCAGCAAGATGAGCACGGCCCGGCGGTTTTGGAACAGCCCGGCCATGAGCGAGCGGTTTAGCCAGAGGCAGATCAAGACCAGCAGCACTGCCGCCCAGAGCAAGCGGTGCGCCAAGACCTCGATGTCCGAAAAGCCCTCCATCAGCTTCCAATAAGCGGGCAAGACGCCCCAGAGCGCATAGGCCCCGGCCGCCGAGAGGGCGCCCTGCCAACGCACGCGCCTTTGGTCACCGGCCCCCGGCGCCTGACCTTGGTATGTTGGGGAGGCTTGCATGACTGATTATTCTACAGGCGATGAGGCCGCCAGCCATGGCCCAGGCCCAAAATACTCGACGAGACCCCGGGTTTTTTACTACGTAATTTTGGATTAGACAAATTTTTCCGAGCTGGCAACAATAATTCACGCTAGATTCATCATTGTCAGAGTACTTTCTGCGCCGGAAAAACACCTAGTATGTTTTTTACATTCTCATTGCAAATTTGTGACACTGACATGACGAGTAGAGGAGGCTTGTTATGAGTAGTGACCTCAATGGTACCAAACGCCTGGCTACCGCTGCCTCGGCGCCTGGCTACGCCGACGCCGCCCCAGAAGAACACCCAGGTATTGCCCAAGCCCGGGCTGCGGCGGCCGCCGGGCCCGGTGCCCCGGCTGAGCCTGAGCCCCCCGCCCCGGCCGAGCCCGACCCTGAGCCCCCCGCCCCGGCCGAGCCCGACCCTGAGCCCCCCGCCCCGGCCGACCCGCTCGCCGCCCTGGACAAGGTGGTCCAGCGCAACCCCCTGAACCGCGAGATCCACTTCAAGACGCTGGCCTTCTGCTGCACGCGCCGCCTGCTGCCCGAGGTCGAGGACTTCATCGCCGCCTGCCCGGAGTTTGCCAGCGCCGAGCAAAGCCCCTATTTTCTTCTCCAGTTCTTACTTAAAGGCCATGGCATCGACAGCTTTGAGGTCGATGCCGACGGCCAGGTCGTGACCGCCGCGCAAAAAGAGGGCTTGAGCGAAGACGAGATCGACGACCTGGTCGCCCAGACCGCCTACGAGACAAACGCTGTCGGCCGCCAGTACATCGAACTGAAGAGCCCCCAGAACCGCCTGCTCGAGCTCCTTGGCCTGACGCCCGAGTATTACGACACCTATATCGAGGTGCTCGGCTTTTTGACCGAGAAGCGCAGCCTGGCCAGCGTTGACAGCATGCTGCGCGGGCGGCAGGTCTTGATGGCAAACCGCGACCCGGACGACCGGCCGGTCCAGCCCAGTGTCTTTATCGACAAGCTCGAGCGGGCGGGCGGCATCTTTTGGGAGAAAGGCTGGCAAACCACGCCCGCAGGCAGAGAGCTCCTGCAGGTCTTGGAGGAAAGGAGGGGGTAGGGGAAAACAACCGGCAACAGCTTGCGAACTCAAAGAAGAAAGGAGTATCTATGCAAACCCTCACAATGACACGACGTACCTTTGTCAAGGCCACGGCAGTGGCTGGTGCGGCTGCGGTCTTGGCCACCAAGGTGACCGGGTCCCTGGTCAACGCGGACAAGGCCTGGGCGGCGACCGCCAGTGAGCGCACGATGGTTGTCCACACTTGCCATGGCTGCATCCAAGAATGCCCGTGCCGCGTCTATTTAGAGAACAACGTCGTGGTAAAGATCGAGGGGCACCCGCTGGCTCCGACCAATCAAGGCAGCCTCTGCCTCAAGGGCCTGAACCAGATGCACACGGCCTACAGCCCCAGGCGCGTTTTGTACCCACTCAAGCGCTCGGGCGACCGGGGTGCCGAAAACGCCAAATGGGAACGTATCAGCTGGGACGATGCTATCGACCTGGCCTCGACAAAGATCGTGGAAGCCATCGAGAAGTACGGGACATATTCATTCTTCGCCTCGGTCGGTGGCGGCGGTGCCTATTCGTTTATGCAGGCTATGACGATCCCGCAGGCCTTTGGCTCGCCCACGGTCTTTGAGCCGGGCTGTGCCCAATGCTACCTGCCGCGTTTCTCGATCGCCAACTACATGTATGGCGGGGCCGACCAGTCGATGGCCGACTGCGCGGTGCTTGAGCCCTTCAAAGGCCTGGCGCCCAAAGAGGCCGAGCGCGGCGCCACCCAGGATACCAAGGTCTTGGTGCTTTGGGGCGCCCAGCCCTCGGTCAGCCAGGTCGCCCAATCGGGCCGCGGCATGGCCGAGCTGCGCGCCCGTGGCTGCCAGACCGTCGTGGTCGACCCCAACATGTCGCCCGACGCCGTCAAGGCGACCGTCTGGCTGCGTGTCCGCCCCGGCTCGGACGGTGCCTTGATCCTCAGTTGGTACAACTACATCTTTGCCAACAACCTCTATGACGAGGACTTCTGCAAGACCTGGACGAACCTCCCGTTCGTCGTCGACCCGTCCACCAACCTGCCCTTCTATGCTACCGACGTCTTTCCGGGCTATGTCCAGAGCGCGCCCTTGAACACGCCGGCCTATGTCTGCTGGGACAACAAGACCAGCTCGCTGCAACCATTCGAGTATGCCTCGACGGCAGTCGACCCCGAGCTCTTTTGGAGCGGCACCGTCAACGGCCAGACCTGCCGCACCGCCGGCCAGGTCTACAAAGACACCGCCGCCCCCTGGACGCTGGACAAGGCCGAAGAGACCTGCTGGATCCCGGCGGCCACGATCGAGAGCGCAATCAAGGTCTATGCCGACGCCGATGTCGCCGGTATCGCCAACGGTGTGCCTTCAGATATGGAGCAGATCGCCTCACAGGTGCCCCTTGGCCTGATGGGGCTAGACATGGTGATGGGCTACGTGAACAAGCCCGGCGCCACCCTGACCCAGAACACGCCGCCGCCCAAGACCCGTCCGACCACGACCTTCAACGGCTTTGGCGGGATGTTCGGCATGATGTATGGCATCGGCTATGTCGTCGGCGCCACCCAAGCCGAGAACGAGGCGCGCATCGCGGCCATGCCTCCGGGGATGTTCCCGGGCGGCCAGGGCACGCTCTATGTGATGAACCAGCTGCTGCTCGACCGTCTGGGCATGAAAAACCACAAGGGCCTCTACCAATGGGCGCACTCGCACATCCCGTCTGTGCTCGAGGCCATCAAGACCGGCATCCCCTTTAAGCCGCGTGTCTGGTTTGACATGTCGGGCAACAAGCTGGCCGTGTTGGGCAACGCCGAAGCCTGGTTCGAGGTCTTTCCCGAGATCGACTTCTGCATCGGCCAGTACCCGATGCTGACCTCTTTCCATGTCGAAGTCGCCGACCTCGTCTTTCCGCTCGAAGAGTGGCTAGAGTCGACCGGCGCCTCAGGCTTTGGCCAATTGAACTACGTCTTCCCCTGCCCGTCGGTTATCCACTTAGGCGAGACCGTGGACAACGGCGTGCCCCCGCAGAAGGTCGTAAACGCCGCTGCCAAGAAGCTCAACGACCTCTTGGCCTCGGGCACCGAGATCGTCTTAGGCGCGATCGGGTCGACAGTCGGAGCCCAGCCCAGCGCCCCCTCGTCCACGGTCACAGCGGCCGACGACGAGAAGCAGACCTCGGACGACTCGTCTTTCTACCACGACCGCGACACCTCGCAGTTTCAGATGCAGTTTCCCTTTGGCGCTGGCGTGATCGGCGGCGTGGAGGAAGACTCGGTGCTGATGGCCGCCCATGCCAAGCAGTTCGGCGCTCCGGACTGGGACACTTTTATGAGCAACGTGCCCCAGTACATGGAGCCCTTTGGCGCCGACTACAACACGATCAACCAGTTCTGGGTCGACAACGGCCTCTTGGCCGACCCCAAAGACTACTGGCTCTACGACCAGCACAAGGCCATCGTCGATGATGGGCTGCCGGCCGGCTTTGCCACCGAGTCGCGCAAGTGCGAGGTCTATTGCACGCTGCTCGTGAAGATGGCCGCCAACGGGCATCCTTACGTCTACCCGCGCACCCAAGAGGCCGTCGACCCGAGCATCGGCCAAGAGCTCAAGGACCGCAACCCCAACTATGAGTTCGTCGGCTCTTACTCGCCCATCTGCCAGCACGTCGAGCCCAAAGAATCGCCAGCTCAGGGAGACGAGAACTACGACGCCGATTATCCCCTGGTCTTGACCTCTGGCCGGGTCTATTACTTCCATCATGGGACGATGCGCCACGCCGCCTTCGCCCGCGAGCTCTACCCGATCCCCGACGTCCGCATGCACCCGAACACGGCCGCCAAGTACGGCCTCAAGCACATGGACTTCGTGACCGTGACCTCGCGCCGCGGCAGCATCACCGGCCGCGTCTACGAGACCCGGGGCATGCATGAGAGCGTCATCTGGATGGAGCGCTTCTGGAACCCGGAGTGCTTTGACACCTCGCAGTCCAAGATCACGGGCGGTTGGCGCGAGTGCAACGTCAATATCTTGACCAAGAACACCGCCCCCTTCAACGAGGTCTTTGGCTCGTACACGAACCGCGGTTTTACGGTCAACATCAAGCCGGGCACCCGGCCGGACAACATCTGGATCGAGCCCAAGCAGTTCGCGCCCTTCCTGCCGTCCGAACCCAACCAGTACCTGCCCGACATCGGATCGGCCTTAGAGATGGATCAGACCCCACACGTGACCTTTAGCGACTGGGATCCTAACGCGGTTCAGGGAGGCGGTGCATGATGGCACAGAAACGAGCCCTTGTGATCGATCTGGACAGATGCTCCGGATGCGATTCGTGCATTGTCTCGTGCAAGTTCGAGAACAATGTCACGCTAGGTAACTATTGGTGCCGCGTCTTGGCCATGGGCCCGACCGGCGACTACCCAGACATCGAGATGTACTGGATGCCTGTCCAGTGCCAGCAGTGCGAGAACTCGCCCTGCATCCAGGTCTGCCCGACCGGCGCCTCGCACCGCGACCCGACCAGCAACGTCGTGCTGATCGACAAAGACAAATGCATCGGCTGCCAGTACTGCCTCTATGCCTGCCCCTTTGGCGTCCGCCACTTCAACGAAGACTTAGGGGTGATGGAGAAGTGCACGCTCTGCAACCAGCTGACCGCGACCTCGGACGGCAACGAGAACCTGGCCGACACCGCCGACCCGGACCATGCCGTGCCGCCCTGCGTGCACAACTGCTCGACCGGGGCGCGCTCTTACGGCGACCTCAACGACCCCGACTCCGGGGCCAGTAAGGTCCTGGCAGCGGCCCAGGCGGCCGGCCGGGAGATCCACTTCTTGCCGGACAAGGCCAACGCCCTGCCCTCGACCCGCTACATCCTCTCGTCTTCGATCGCAGCGTGGAAGGAGCTGATATAAGATGGCAATCCAATGGCCTTTGGTCCTTTTCACACTGATCGCCGGCGCCGGCGCCGGCCTGATGGCCTTTGTCGGCCTGGGCGAGTTCATCGGCTCGGGCAAGAAGACGCGCCTCATCTCGCTGGTCATCTCGCTCGTCCTGCTCGTCGTCGGAGGCGTCTTCTCGATCTTCCACCTCGGGCATCCGGCCAATGTCATGAACGCCGCCACGAACATCGGCTCGCTCTCGCCGATCTCGCTGGAGCTGCTGTTCATCGGTATCTGTGTGGTGGTGAACATCATCTATCTGATCATCGTGAACCGCGCAGGCGCTGCCGCCAAGGTCTTTGGCATCTTGGGCATCGTCTTTGGCGTCGTCTTCATGTACATCACCGGGCATGGCTATAGCGTTATTCTGACCCGGCCGGCCTGGGCAAACCCCGTTTTGGCACTGGCCTACCTCTTCACCTCGTTGACGCTGGGCGGCTTTATCTGGCTGATCATGCAGTCTGCCCTGAAAGACGAGGCGGCCTCGGTCAAGAAGAGCGCCCTCGTGGTCTTTATCGTGGCCATCGTCGAGACCATCGTGCTTTTGGTCTACGGCGCCTTGGCCCCCCTCGGCTCGAGCACGGTGCTCTTCTGGATCTGCGCGTTCGTCATCGGAGGCGTGATTGCGGCAGCGGCCGGTATGGTCGTCTACCTGAAAAAGAACGTCGGGCTGATCTGGGTCGGGGCGGCCTGTGCCCTGGTCGGCGGCGTCGTCTTCCGCGCTGTGATGTGGGCGGCCGGCACCGGCTACATACCCAACCTGCTGGACGTCTCGATCAACAACCGGGGGCTTTATCCGTTCTGAGTCTTTGATCTGCCGGGGGGAGGCGCGCCTGGGGTGCGCCCCCCCCCTCGGCCTTAGAGAGTATTTAATAAAGGTCTATTACTGATGAGATTATCGGTCTTATATTTTAGTTTTATTATTGATTCTACTAATGGTTTTACTGAGGCGGCAGCAAGCTCGGGAGAAAGGGTGCGAAGATGCCTACAAAAACTAAGATCGCCCAAGCCGACATTTTGGCCGATGTCTTAAAAGGGCGGCGCGAGTTCTATCTGGCTTTGGCCGGCTTTTACTTCAAGCCGCTGACCCAAGAGCAGATCGATGCCATGGCCGGCACTGACTTTACCGAGTTTGCCGCCGATGAGCCTATGCTGGCCGACGGCTTTAATGACATCACACGCTTCCTCAGAAAACGCAACACTGGCACACGGCAGACGTTGGCCGTCGACTTTACCTCGAGCTTTGGCGGCACCGAGGCCTATCAAGGGCGCGTGGCCGTGCCTTATGCCTCTGTCTACCTGAGCGAAGAGGGCCTGCTCAGCCGGGCGCCGCGGGCCGAGGTGTTCAAGGTCTTCTCGCGCAATCTTTTACGGGTCACAGACACCAGCACGCCGGACGACCACCTGTCGTTTATGCTGGAGTTCTTGAGCATCATGAGCGGCCGCGCGGCCGAGGCCATCCAAGATGGCCAGGCCGCCGATGCCCGCCACTGCCTGGAGGAGTCGCGGGACTTTATTAACCACCACATTTTGACCTGGTTCATGGATTTTGCCACGCTGGCCAACCGCTTTTTTGAGACGCGCTTCTATCGCGGCGTGCTCAAGGTGACCGAGGGCTACCTGCGCCTGGACCTGCAGACGATCGATGACCTGTTGGAGGCGCTAAACGAGTGAACGGCTTGACGCGCAGGGCTTTTATTGGCGGCGGGGTCGGTGCGGCCGTGCTTTTGGCGCTGGGCGGCGCGACCAAGTATGCCTTTGGGGCAACCCCGCTCTTGCGCCCGCCGGGCGGGCAGGACGAGGGCCATTTTATCGAGACCTGCATCAAATGCGACCGTTGCCGCAGCATTTGCCCGCTGGACGTCATCGGGGTAGCCAGTGTGAACGACGGCCTGATCAACGCCCGCACACCAAAAATGGACTATCACCTGGGTTATTGCAATTTTTGCAACCTCTGTATCGATACCTGCCCGACCCAGGCCCTGAAGGCCTTTGACCCGGCCACCGAGTGGATCTCGCCCGCCGTCATCGACACCACGCTCTGCATCGCCTACCAGCGCGAAGGCGGCTGCCGGCGCTGCGTCGATGGCTGCCCCTACCAGGCCATCAGCGTAGACGCGCATAACCGCCCGATCATCGACGAGGGCAAGTGCAACGGCTGCGGGTACTGCGTCTACATCTGCCCATCCAACTCTTACCGCAGCTTCTCGGGCCTCCATGGTGTGCGTGCCGTAGAGGTCCAAACCACGACCATGACGCGCGCGGAGTGCGCCGCCGGATCGGGAGAAGAGATGGGTGCGGGGACTGGAGCGGGCGATATGGGCGACATGGGGAGCAGTGCCACTGGCGCTTCGACTGGCGGCGGCGACGGCAGCGGCACGGGCAGCAGCTCGGACAACGGCGGCGACGCGGGCAGCGGCGGCGACGCGGGCAGCTCGGGCAACGGCGGCGGCGCTGGCGGCTCGGGCAACGGCGGCGACGCGGGCAGCTCGGGCA
>WRFC01000027.1 GCA_009779015.1 Coriobacteriia bacterium
CAGCATCCGCGAGCGCTTTGCGGCCGAGCAGCCGCTCCAAGGCCTGCGTATCGCGGCCTGCCTGCACGTCACCAGCGAGACGGCCAACCTGATGCGCACGCTGGCGGCCGGCGGTGCCGATGTCGTGCTCTCGGCCTCCAACCCGCTCTCCACCCAGGATGACGTGGCCGCCGCCCTTGTCCAGATCTATAAGATACCGGTCTTTGCCGTCAAGGGCGAAGATACCGAGACCTACTACCAGCACATCGATGCCGTCATCCAGCAGCATCCGCAGCTCACCATGGACGACGGCGCCGATGTTGTCGGGCGCCTGCACGAGCAGCACCGCGAGTTCTTAAAAGACATCATCGGCGGTACCGAAGAGACCACCACCGGCGTCATCAGGCTGACCTCGATGGCCGCCGACGGCGCCCTCAAATACCCGATCATCGCCGTCAACGACGCCAGCACCAAGCACTTCTTTGACAACCGCTATGGCACCGGGCAATCGACGCTCGACGCCATCATGCGCGCCACCAACCGCCTGCTGGCCGGGCGCACGATGGTCGTCAGCGGCTATGGCTGGTGCGGCCGCGGGCTGGCCATGCGGGCGGCCGGCATGGGCATGCAGGTGATCGTCTGCGAGATCGACCCGCTCAAGGCGCTAGAGGCGCACATGGACGGCTACCGGGTCATGAAGGCCGTCGAGGCCGCCGTCTTCGCCGACATCTGGGTGACCGTCACGGGCGACCTCAACGCCCTTGGCGCCGACGCCTTAAGCCACCTCAAAGACGGCGCCATCATCTGCAATTCCGGGCACTTCAACTCCGAGATCGACATCCCCTGGCTGGAGGCCAACGCCAGCGCCAAGCGCGAGCTCAAGCCGCTGGTCGTCGAGTACGTCTTGCCCGGCGGCGAGCACACCCAGCACGGCCGGCACGGCCGCCCCAGCGCGCCCGAGCACAGTGTCATCCTCTTGGCCGAAGGCCGCCTGGTCAACCTCTCGGCCGCCGAAGGCCATCCGGCCGAGGTCATGGATATGAGCTTTGCCAACCAGGCACTCTGCGCCGAGTACCTCTTCAAAGAGGCCAAGGACCTAGACGGCGGCGTTTACCCGGTGCCCCCCAAGATCGACCAGAGCGTCGCCCGCTTAAAGCTCGAGAGCCTCGGCCTGGCCATCGACAGCCTCTCGGCCGAGCAAGAGAAGTACCTCTCGTCTTGGCAGATGGGCACGGTCTAAAAGGTCAGAAGTAACAGCGGCGCCTGCGGCCCGCGCGCCCGTTGAGGCCTGCGCCCCAACGCCTGCGGGGCACGCGGCCCGCGTGGGCCGCAGCAACAATAAAAGGGGTGGCAGCCGTTCGGCCCTCTGGCCGCCCCGGGGCGAGCAGTAGGCAATGGACGAGAAACAAGCGCAAGTGGCAAGCCAAGAGTGGTAAATAACAAGTAGAATCAGTATGGTAAAAAAACAGAGGCTGGTAGCCGCCCGGTCGGCGCCAGTTGTCGGTATGAGCATCAAGCGCCAAAGAAGGGAGCACCACATGACGGCTGATCTGAGTAAAATCCCCCGCAGCATCTGGTGGGGAGCCAGCGAAGAGAACGGCAAGCCGGGGGTTTTTCTCCTCGACCAGACGCGCCTGCCCTTGAGCAGCGAGGTCATCTGCTGCCAGAGGCTCGAGGCCGTCGAGGTGGCCATCCAGTCGCTGGCCGTGCGTGGGGCCCCGGCCTTAGGCGTCGCGGCCGCCATGGCCATCGCCGTCTGGAGCGAGAACGAGTCGACCGACACTGAGACCGATTCGTGGCTGGCCGGCCTCGACGCCGCCGCCGAGCGCATCGGCAATGCCCGGCCAACGGCCGTTAACCTGCTTGGCGCCGCCGACCGCGTGCGCACCTACGCCCACGATATGGCGCGCGCCGGCTCAAGCCTGGCCGACCTCAAGGCCGCCATCGTGGCGCTCGCCCAGACCATGGCCGAAGAGAACGAGGCCGAGAACCGCGCCATCGGCAAGCTCGGGGCCGAGCTCTTAGAGCCCGGCTCGCGCATCCTCACGCACTGTAACGCCGGATCACTGGGCACGGCTTATTTTGGCACGGTCGGCGGCGTCATCTATACGGCCGTCGAGCAGCAGAAGATCGAGCACGTCTGGGTCACCGAGACCCGCCCCCTCAACCAGGGCGCCCGCCTCACGACCTGGGAGCTGATGGCCGTGGGCGTGCCCTGCGCCCTGATCGCCGACTCCATGGCCGCCTCGATCATGGATTCTGGCTGGGTCAGCGCGGTCTTCGTCGGTGCCGACCGCATCTGCGCCAACGGCGACACGGCCAACAAGGTCGGCACCCTGGCGCTGGCCATTGCCGCCGACTACTACCAAGTGCCCTTCTACGTCTGCGCCCCCACCTCGACCATCGACAAGTCGCTGGCCGACGGCTCAGAGGTCACCATCGAACAGCGCGACGGCCGCGAGCTGGCCGGCTTCAGCACCAGCGGCGCCATCATCCCCACCGACCGCGCCACCCTCCGCGCCCTCGACATGCTGACCAGCGCCGGCGAGCGCAACCTCCGGCTGAACGGCAAGAACCGCATGAACATCTACCGCAAGGCCGGCACCTACGCCTTTGATGCCTGGTTCCAGGCCACGCCGCCCGGGCTGCCCATCTACAACCCGGCCTTTGACGTCACGCCGGCCGAGCTGATCACGGCCGTCATCACCGAGACCGGCGTCTACCCGCCCGGGGCGCTGCCCGGCCTGACCGATTAAGTGCCCCGGCTCCTCGAGAGCGCGCTCGAGCTCCTCTATCCAACCCGCTGCGCCGTCTGCGAAGCCCCGGGAGAAGTGCTCTGCGCGCCTTGTGCCCAGCACTTGACCTACATCAACCAGGCCACCAGCTGCCGCTACTGCGGCGCCCCCTACGGGCGCGCACTTTGCACCGAGTGCATCGAGCGCGAGGGCAGAAGGGCCTTCAGCTTCTCCGAGGCGCGCTGTGTCTTTGAGCTCAGCAATCCTCTGCGCCGCCTGATCTTGGCCTACAAAGATGCCAACGAGCGCCGCCTGGCCGAGTATTTTGCCCGTTTCCTGGCCACGGCCCTACCGCTCGAGTGGCGCCTCTGGGCAGATGCCCTGACCTGGGTGCCGGCCGACCAGCACGCGCTCCGCCAGCGCGGCTTCGACCATGTCGGCCTGATCGTCCGGCACCTGGCCGTACTCACCGGCCTGCCCGCCCGCCCGCTGCTGGTCAAGCTGCCCGGTACCGACCAGCGCGGCCTCACCCGCGCCCAGCGCTTTCAGAACTCCCAACTGCTCTTCTCCCCACTCGAACGCCCCACCGAGGGGCGCGGCCAAGCCGAGGCGCACGGCCACCCCCAGGGGCGCGGCCAGAACATCATCCTCGTCGACGACGTGCTGACCACCGGCGCCACCCTCGATGCCGCAGCTGCCTGCCTGCTGGCCTCCGGCACCGCCGACGTGCGCGCCCTCTGCCTCGCCCGCACCTGGTAACAGGCAGCCCGCGCCCTGTGGTAGAATCTAGCCATATTCCCTCCAGGTCTGTGGTTGCGGGGCAATGCTCTACAACTAGATGGCATTCCCCTAGTCCATGGTAGTCGCGGCCTAAAGGATCCACGTAAACCCTCGGCCATCCGCCGAGGGCGAGCACGGCGCGGTTTAGGGGTAAGTCGTACCGTCTGTCCAGAGTGCAAAGTTGCCCTGCAGGCGAGAGGGCTCAAAGTGAGATGGCATCAAGCGACAGCTCCAGTATGCGAGTGTGGGGTCAAAGACCAGGTCAGCTGGAGGGAATCTTTATGATGAAGGTCAGACGAGCATGCGAAAGCCGGTCAATAAAGTGTCTCTGAGAAAATCCAGCACGAGCGTTGCGCTTCTTTTACTTTCTGCTTTGCTGGCCTTTGCCCTGGTCATGGCAGCGGGCTGCAGCCAGGGCGCAAAAGGCTCGCTGACCTTGCCAACGCCCGACCTGAAGTCGCCGACGATCCATCAAGACGGTATATTGCGGGTCGGCGTCGACACATCTAATTCGACGTTCGCCGCAAAGTCTGATACTGACGGGCAGATCATCGGTATCGATGTCGATGTGGCCGCCGCCCTGGCCGAGAACCTCGGGCTTAAGCTACAGATCGTCGATATCTCTGGGCAAGACCCGGCCCAAGCGCTCCAAGACCAGCAGCTCGACCTGGTGATGGGCCTGAACACAGATACCGAGCTCAAATCCAACCTGATCACAATCGGCCCTTACTTGAATAACGGCATTGGCGTTTTTAGCGTTGGCCTGGGTACCCAAAGCGGCAATTTTGACCCGACATCGCTGAATGGGCTAAAGATCGCGGCCGAGGCCAAGACCTTTTCGGCCTGGCAGGTCGCAGACATCTACGGCCAGGCCTACGTCCAGACCTTCAACACCCTGCAAGAGGCCTTTGACCAGGTCGTTCAGGGCTCTATTACCTATGCGGCGGCCGATGCAGTGGTCGGCTCGGTCCTGGCGCAGAACTCCACGTTCACGCAAAAATACCAGAACATCGTCTGCCTCGGCTTCTTGGACAGCCCGTCTGGGTATTATATGGGCGTCAGCCCCGACAACGCTGCCCTGGCCGATGCCGTCACCAAGGCCGCGCGCAGCATCCGCGACTCTGGCGTGCTAAACATCGTGCTCTCCAAGTGGGTGGGCCCGGCCACGGCCCAATTGATCATCACTCAGGGTGCGATCGTCACGGGCAATCCTCCTGGCAACAGCTCAAGCAGCTCAGCAACCGACTCTGCTGACCTGATCACCGATACGGCCGCAGCGATCGCCGGGTCAAGCGACGCCACAGGCGCGAACTGAGGGTTTGGCCGCGTCAACGGCAGAAATCGCAGGCTCAACCAGTAGTATTCAAAAGATGCTAAAAGTATCCAGTAATCTACATTGCCCTGGTTCTCCAGGTACAGTAGACTTACCAATGCTGTAGTTACGCGCAGCTGCCAAAAGTGCGCGGGCAACAGGTAGCAGGAGGCATTTTTTACAAGGAGGAAAGCAATGAAATTCAAAAAGCGTACCCTAATTGTCTTGTTGGCCGTGTTGGTTCTGGGCGCCCTGGCCCTTGTCGGTTGCACGTCGTCTAACAGCACCGACAACACTTCTTCGAGCACGGGCACGAACAGCACAACCAGCAGCTCTACCGATTCGAGCAGCACCGCCACCAACGATACCTCTAATCCCTTGAACCTCGTTACCCCGGGCAAGCTGACCATCGGGTCTGATTGCGACTACCCGCCCTTCATCTCGCTCGATAACGGCCAGCCCGCCGGCTTCGAGTACGACCTCATGTCGGCCATCGCCGACGACATGGGCCTGCAGCTCAATTATCTGGCACCCCAGAACTTCGACACACTGGTCGCCTCGGTGTCCGCTGGCGGCAAGATGGACCTGGCGGTCTCCTCGCTGACCATTACCGACGAGCGCGAGCAGCAAGTCAACTTCTGCATCCCTTACTTCGACTCCAACCAAGCCGTCGTGACCTTGAAGACCAGCCCTTATACCAAGGCCTCTGACCTCGATGGCAAGGTCATCGGTGCCCAGTCCGGCACCACCGGCGAGTCGTGGGCGATCGAGAACCTGCCCAACGCCACCATGAAGAACTTCAACCAGACCAGCGAAGGCCTGGCCGCCTTGCAGGCCGGCAGTATCGAGGCCATGATCTTCGATCAGCCGGTGGCCGACTGGCAGGTCCAGAACACCTACACGAACTGCCAGATCATCGAGGTCATCCCAACGGGCGAGCAGTACGGCTTTGCGGTCAGCAAAGACAACCCGGCCCTCGAAGATGCCGTCAACGCGAGCCTCCAAAAGCTCATCGACAATGGCACCTTTGCCCAGATCTTCTCCAAGTACTTCAGTTACGCCCCGTCTATCGATTAGCAAGACCAGGCGCTATCAAGCAAATTGATGAAATCTGAATGACCGAGAGAGAGCAGATGGACGACAGTCGATTACATTGGCAAAAGCGGGTAAGGCTAGCCATTATCCTGTTCGTCTGTCTGCTCTTTATCACGGTCTTTTTGGTGCCACCCCATGTGGCCGATGCCCTGACCACCGAACGCGCGACAGCTCAGCCCAATGACTCTTCTTTAAAGAAGGTCGTTGGCGGCCAGTCGACGCGTATCACCTGGGTTGGCACAGTCGGTGACGACGAGCAGCTGGCCTCTCTGACCCTCAACTTCCCCGACGGCTGTAGCCTCACCTCGACCACCTATGTCAAGGTCACCGAGATGGTCATGACCAACCCGTCGGCCCCCCAGCGCAACCAGCCGACTTACACCCAAGACCTCTCGGCCACGCAGCTGACCCTGAACTTCTCTACGCCCATCGCCTCGGGCAATCAGGCCTATGTCGAGATCTACGACTTTGTCTTGCCCGATAAGCCCGGCGACTATGCAATCACCGGCACCTACACAGACACCGAGGGCAATACCCAGGCACTGCCTGCCCAGCCCAACCCGATAACGGTCGTCACGCTTTCGACGACGGACAAGATCGTCAACTACTTTAACGAGCAAGGCTGGGTGGCCAAATGGAACTCCGTCCGCTTTTTAGACATCTTCTTCAACCCGGCCTGGATCATCGCCTCCATTCCCGTGCTCTTCATCGGTTGGCTGCATTCCCTCTTGCTCGTGCTCATCGGCTTTCCCTGTGCCATTCCGGTCGGCCTCGGCATCTCTTTCTTGCGCATGTCGCGCCTTCGTATCTTGCGCATCGTATCGAGCCTCTACGTCAACGTCATCCGCGGCACGCCGCTCTTCTTGCAGATCTACATCGCCTTCTTTGGCCTGCCGCTGATGGGCATCAAGCTTGATGACTATGTGCTCGGCGTCATCGTCTTGGCCATCAACTCCAGCGCCTACCTGGCCGAGATCTTCCGCGCCGGCATCCAGTCCATCAACAAGGGGCAGTTCGAGGCCGCGCGCTCGCTCGGCATGAACGGCGTCAGCACGATGTTCTTCGTCATCATCCCGCAGACCGTCCGGCGCGTCATCCCCACTATGACCTCAGAGTTCATTTTGCTCTTCAAAGACACGGCGCTGCTGGCCTCGGTCGGCGTGATGGAGCAAATGCTCTATGCCAAGAGCCTCGTGGCCACCACAGGCAACATGACCCCCTACATCGTGGCTGCCTGCTTCTATCTGATCGTCACGCTGCCTCTGACGCGCATCATCTCGGTCTTTGAGAAAAAGCTCGCCAATGCCGATACCCGCCAGCCCGGCAGCGGCGACAAGCCCAAGACCAAGCGGGTCGGCCTCTTTACCACCCTCGCCCCGCTCTCGGCCACCGACTCTGACCCCAATATCGCCGTCAGCCCCGAAAAGCACGATAGTATGTGAGCACGCAATGACTGATTCAGACCACAGCAAGCACGTCGTCCAAATCAAAGACCTGCACAAGAACTTCGGGTCGCTCGAGGTCCTCAAAGGCGTCTCAATCCAAGTCCAACGCGGAGAAGTCGTGGTCATCCTCGGCCCCTCCGGCTCCGGCAAATCCACACTCCTACGTTGCGTCAACCTCCTCGAAAAACCCACTTCCGGAGAAATCTATTTTGAGGACGAGCTTGTCTCTGGCCCCAAGACCGATATTAACAAGCTGCGCGAGAAGGTCGGCATGGTCTTTCAGAGCTTCAACCTCTTTCCCCACCTGACGGCCACCAAGAACGTCATGCTGGCCCAGCGCAAGGTCTTGAAGCGGAGCAAAGAAGAGGCGCGCGAGATCGCCATCAAGCAGCTCCAGAAGGTCGGCCTCGGTGACCGCCTCGACTACCTGCCCGCACAGCTCTCGGGCGGCCAGCAGCAGCGCGTTGCCATTGCCCGCGCCCTGGCCATGGACCCCCACGTCATGCTTTTTGACGAGGCCACCAGTGCGCTCGACCCCGAGCTGGTGCGCGGCGTCCTCGACGTCATGCGCGAGCTGGCAATCGGCGGTATGACGATGATCGTCGTCTCGCACGAGATGGGCTTTGCCCGCGAGGTGGCCGACCGCGCCGTTTTTATGGACGCCGGCGTGATCGTTGAGGAAGGCCACCCCGATGACGTCTTCGACCACCCCCAAAACCCCCGTACTCAAGACTTCTTAGGGCATATCTCTTAACACAGCAAGCCCACTGCCAGCGCCCGGTAAGAGGCGGCGTCTTGAGCAATAACAAAAAATTAGAAAGAATAAAAAAAAGTAAGATGTAATCTTGCTGTAAACCCTTTTGGCCGCCCGGTCAGATAAGATTTCACCAGTAGGGGTCTGAGAATCTCTAGCCCAGATGTTCAAACGAGGCGGCAACTTGTCTGAACACGTCAAAAAAA
>WRFC01000028.1 GCA_009779015.1 Coriobacteriia bacterium
CCAGTGTTTGCTGCGGCACCAGCATCCTCGATGGCCAGGGCGCTTTCAAAGGCAAAGGCCCGGCCGATGATCCGGATCTCGTCGCCGTCATGGGCACCGGCCTCGATCAGGGCCTTCTCTACACCAAAGCGCTCTAAGCGGCGTTGGAGGTAGGCGATCGCCTCTTCGTTGTCCCATTCGGTCTGGATGACCATGCGCTCGACGGCCTTGCCCTCGACCCTAAAGACCCCGCCTCCGAGGTTGGTGACCGTAAAGGCCTGGTCGCGCTGGTTTCGCTGGAGCTCCCAGACCTGCTCGTATTGGACGTCCTCTGTCTCGGTCTCAGCTGCCGCGAGGCGCAGCTCACGGACTTTTGCGGCCGTCGCCAAGATCAAGGCGTCCATCCCCTCGCCGGTCACGGCGGAAACCAAGAAAAGCGGCGTCTCGCTAAAATCATCCGAGAACTCGTTTCCGTCGGCCTTTTTCAGGGCTTCATCGTGCAGCATCCGACGCAGCGGCGCGACCCATTCGCGGGCACCGTCAAAGTCGATCTTATTCAAGACCACGGTCTCTGGACGCTCCGCCAGCTCAGGTGAGTAGGCTTTCAGCTCGGCCCGGATATTCTGGTAGTCGTCCAATGGGCTCCGGCCCTCCCATGAGCCACTGCCGTCCAAGATGTGGAGAAGAAGCGCCGAACGTTCGATGTGCCTGAGGAACTCGATGCCTAAGCCTTTGCCCTCCGAGGCCCCCTCGATGAGGCCGGGGATGTCTGCAGCGACAAAGCTCTCGTCTCCGGCTTTGACGACGCCGAGGTTGGGCACCAGGGTCGTGAACGGGTAGTCGGCGATCTTCGGGCGCGCTGCGCTCATCCGGGCAATCAGGGAGGATTTGCCGACCGAGGGCATGCCAATCAGCGCGGCATCAGCCAAGAGCTTCATCTCGAGCTCGAGCCAGCCCTCTTCGGCCGGCTCGCCCAGCTCGGCAAAGGCCGGGGCGCGCCGCGTCGATGTCACAAAATGGATGTTCCCACGGCCGCCTTGCCCGCCTTTGGCCACGATCACCCGCTCGCCGGCATGGGTCAGGTCGGCGATCAGCATACCGGCAGCCTTGGTCTCTTCGTCGTATTCACGCACCTGCGTGCCCAAGGGCACAGGCAAGACGAGGTCCTCGCCGGTCGCCCCATGCATCCTCGAGCCCTTGCCGTGTGTTCCTCGCTCCGCCTTAAAATGATGCTTGAAGCGATAGGCGATCAGCGAGGACAGCGAGGGGTCGGCCAAGAGGACGATATTGCCGCCATTGCCGCCGTCCCCGCCGTCCGGCCCGCCTTTGGGGACATGGGCCTCGCGCCGAAAAGACATGCAGCCGGCCCCGCCGTCACCGGCCTGGACATGGATATGGACTTGATCGATGAACACTTGCTGGTTGTCTTTCTTAACAACTTGCCCTCTGTCCGCTTTGGTTTCAGGGGCAGAGGGCATGGGCTTGTAAGAGAATCTGTGCGCCTTGTCTGTATCAGACGCTCACCGGACGGACGTGCACCTTACGCTTGTCGCCACGTGTGAACTCGACAACGCCGTCTTTCAGGGCAAACAGGGTATCGTCGCTGCCGCGCCCGACATTCTCACCGGGATGGATGTGGGTGCCCCGTTGACGCACGATGATGCATCCGGTGGTTACGGTCTGTCCTGCAAAGCGCTTGACGCCGAGCCGCTTGGCTTTTGAGTCGCGGCCGTTACGCGATGAACCAAGACCTTTTTTATGTGCCATTCTCGAACTCCTACTCTAATACCCAAATACTCAAATACACAAATAGCCGCTTACTCACTCGGCCTTTGGATCATCGGTCTGAGGGGCCTCTGTGGGCTCTGCCGCCTCAGCCTTCCCATCATCAACAGCGGCGGCCTCAGCAGCCTCGACGTCCTCAGCAGCCTCTTCGGCGTCTGTGGGCTCTTCGGACTCTGTGCGCTCTGTGGGCTCTGCCTTCTCATCAGCAGCGGCGGCCTCTACAGCATCTACGGCCTCTTTGGCCTCAACAGCCTCTACGGCCTCTTTGGCCTTCTCATCTTCAACTGCCGTCTCGGCCGAATCGCTTTCCGCCGCCTTGGGCGCGGCGGCCGGCCCCTTCTCCTTCTTGGCCTTGGGCGCCTCGCCTGTGGCCGATATGCCAGTGATGCTCAAGACCGTCAAGTCTTGGCGATGCCCACGCAAACGCTTGTAGCCCTTGCGCTTCTTGAATTTGAAGACCAAGGCCTTGTCGCCCTTGGTAAACCCGATGACCTCGGCAAATACCTTGGCCTTGGCTAATTCGTCGCTATCTGTGGTAAGCACGCTTCCGTCAGCCAAGAGGATGGCTTTGAGCTCGACGGTCGAGCCTGGTTCTGCGTTGAGTTTCTCAACTTCGAGCTTGTCGCCCTCAGCGACACGATACTGTTTTCCACCGGTTTGAACGACTGCGTACATGGCTGACCTTTCAATCACGAATAAAAGCATTAGCTGGCAAAAACTGCAAGAAAAACTGAAAATGCGCGACGAATAACTTTATCAGGGAAAATGGCTCCCGTCAAATGGTTTCTCGATGCCGTGTGGACGACAACGCCTGTAAACCGGCCCTCACGCCCTCAAAGTCGACACCGCGACGACCTGGATGCCCAGATGGATGCCTAGGACCGGGCCGATCTTTTGCAATGTCAGCGTCACTGCAGGATACGTCTCTTGGATCACATGGTAGAGCGTCGTGGTCAGGCGGCTCTCGCCGACATAGCTGAGCACGACCTCTTTGGTGCCTGCGTCGACCTTGGCCGTCAGAGCCTTTACGAGCTCGGTGCTCCCGCGGGCGATGCCGTCCGAGACCACTGCCCCATCTTGACAGAGCAGGATCGGCCGGTTGTTCAAGAATGTGCTGACATTCATGCGCACGAACCCGATGCGGCCGCTCTTGCGCAGCGGCTCCATGTCGTCGACCGAGAAAGTGATCGTGATGCGCTCGCGGATGCCAATCAGCTCTTGCCTGGCCTCTTCGAGCCCCCGGCCCTCGGCGACCAGCCGGGCGGCCTCTTTGACCAGCAGGTAAAGCCCGCCGGCGGTGAGTTGGCTGTCCAAAACGGCGACGTCTGGGCTGGCGGCCTGCTGGGCAGCCATGTCCGCCGTACCGTAGGCACCGCTCAGACGCGAGGAGATCGTGATACAGAGGACCTGGTTCTTGGCCCGCAGCTCTTCTTCAAAACAGCTCAGGTAAGCCGAGACATTCGGGTGTGCGGTGGAGTGCTCGCGGCCGTTGGCTAAAAGACCCTCAAAGTCCCCGTTCCCGTCGCTGTACGACTCGTTAAAAACCTGCCCGTCCACGCAATAGTTGATCGGGATGACACGGATACCCAGCTTCTCGGCCTCGCTCCTCCGAAAATAAGAGCTGGAGTCAGTCACGATGACGATCATGAGCCGGCCCCGATCCGCCTGAACTTCTGGTACCGGTCCTCGCAAAGGACATCGCGGGGCAAGCTCCCGTATTTGGCGATAGCGGCCACCAGGCGCGACTTCAGGTCAGGGCCGAGCTCTTTGGTCTCGGGGATAATAGCGTCGATCACCCCAAGCCCGTACAGGTCCTCGGCCGTCAGCTTCAGGCACTCGCTGGCCTCCTTGGCCTTGGTGCTGTCCTTCCAGAGGATACTGGCACAGCCTTCGGGCGAGATCACCGAGTAGATCGAGTTCTCAAGCATCCAGACCTCGTCGGCCACGGCCAGGGCCAAGGCCCCGCCGCTGCCGCCTTCGCCGATGATCACCGAGATGACCGGCGTCTTCAGCGCCATCATCTCGGTCAGGTTCTCGGCAATGGCCTGGCCTTGCCCGCGCTCCTCGGCCCCGATGCCACAATAGGCGCCGGAAGTGTCGATAAAGCAGACCACCGGGCGCCCGAACTTCTCGGCCAGCTTCATCTGGCGCAAGGCCTTGCGGTAGCCCTCGGGATGCGCCGAGCCGAAGTTGCGCATCGAGCGCTCTTTGACGGTATGGCCCTTCTCGATACCGATGACCGTGACGGGGGTCTCGTCCAGCCAGGCCAGGCCGGCCACAATGGCCTTATCGTCGGCAAAGCGGCGGTCGCCATGCATCTCGATGAATCCGGAGAAGACCTCGCCCATCAGGTCAAGCGAGGTAAACCGATGCCGGGCGCGGGCAGCGGCGACCTTTTCGTAGGCGGTCATCAGGCCTGCCCCCTTTCACGGTGATGCATCTCTAAGAGCTGCGCGAGGTATGGCCTCTGCCTCTTGCGCCCGACGATATCGTCCAAAAAGCCGTGCTCGAGCTGGAACTCGGCCCGTTGAAAGCCGGCCGGGAGCTTCTTGCGGATCGTCTGCTCGATCACGCGCGGCCCAGCAAAGCCGATCAGGGCGTAGGGCTCGGCCAGGATGATATCGGCCTCCATGGCAAAGCTGGCCGTTACCCCGCCGGTCGTCGGGTCGGTCAGCACCGAGACAAAGAGGTTGCCGGCATCGCTATGCTTGCGCACGGCGCCGCTCGTCTTGGCCATCTGCATGAGCGAGACCACCCCCTCTTGCATGCGCGCGCCGCCCGAGGCCGTAAAGCCGATCACCGGCAGCCCAGCGACGGTCGCCCGCTCAAAGGCGCGCGTGATCTTCTCCCCGGCTATGCTGCCCATACTGCCCATCATAAAGTAAGGGTCCATGACGAACAAAACGGCACCACGGCCTTCGATCGTGCACTCGCCCGAGACAACGCTATCGTTCTCGGCGCTTTGGAGGTGCGCGACCTCGAGCTTCTTATCGTAGTCTGGAAACCCGAGGATGTTGGTTGGCTGCAGCTCTTGGTCAAACTCTACAAAGCTGCCCGCATCGGCGATCAAATGGATGCGCTGGCGGGCATTGATCATAAAGTGGTTGCGGCAGTAGGGGCAGACGTGCAAGTTGTGCTCGAGCTCATCGAGGGTCAGCGCCTTCTTGCATTTGTTGCAGACCACGAGCGGCTCGGTGGCCGACTCGCTCATATCGGGCAGCGGCCTGGCCTGCCCCTCGAGGGCGTTCTTGGGCTTATTGAACCTCATAGGTAAGCCTCCAGGTAATCGGTCGTATAACTCGAGTCCACGAACTCCGGGGCCTGCATGATCTCGGCCTGAAAGGCCGCTGTATGAGTCACGCCTTCGATAATCAACTCACAGAGGGCGGCCTTCATCTTGCGGATGGCCTCGTCGCGGGTCTTGGCGTAGACGATCAGCTTGCCGATCATCGAGTCGTAGAACGGCGGTATCGTGTAGCCCTGGTAGATGGCCGTGTCAAAGCGCACCCACGGCCCACCCGGGATATGCAGCATCTCGATGCGCCCGCAAGACGGCCGAAAGCCCTGATAAGGGTCCTCGGCGTTGATCCGGCACTCGATGGCGTGGCCTTTGAACTCGATGTCGCCCTGGGCAAAGTCCAGCGGCAGGCCGGCGGCGATGCGGATCTGCCACTTCACGAGGTCGATCCAGGTGACCATCTCGGTGATCGGGTGCTCGACCTGGAGACGGGTGTTCATCTCCATAAAATAAAAGTTGCCCGAGCGGTCGTAGAGGTACTCGATCGTCCCGGCGCCCCGGTAGCCGACCGCACGGCCGGCTTGAATGGTCGTCGCGATCATGCGCTCCCGCGTCTCGGCCGGCAAGATCGCAGCCGGGCTCTCTTCGATCAGCTTCTGGTTCTTGCGCTGGGTCGAACAGTCGCGCTCACCCAGGCAGACGACATTGCCGAAGTTATCGGCCAAAAGCTGCATCTCGATGTGCTTGACGGGCTTTAGGTAGGCCTCGATGTAGAGCGCGCCGTCGCCAAAAGAGGCATTGGCCTCTACGGTCGCGGCATTGAAGGCCCCCTCTAGCTCGTCCATGCTGTCGACCCGCCGGATGCCCCGCCCACCCCCGCCCGAGCGCGCCTTGATGAGTAAAGGAAACCCGATGCGGGCGGCCTCCAGGCGGGCGGTGCCGACATCGGCCACGATGTCTGTGCCCGGGATCACCGGCACGCCGGCTGCGATCATCGTCCGGCGGGCGCTGTCCTTATCCCCCATCAAGGCGATGGTCTCTGGGGCCGGCCCGATGAAGACCAGGCCTTGCTCTTGGCAGAGCGCGGCAAACTCCTGGTTCTCAGAGAGAAAGCCGTAGCCGGGGTGGATGGCCTCGGCGTGCGAGGCCAAGGCGGCCGAGATGATAGCGCCCATGTTCAGGTAGCTGTCTTGCGAGCGCGGGCCGCCGATGCAGTAGCTCTCATCGGCCAGGCTGGCGTGCATGGCCTCGCGGTCGGCCTCTGAGAAGACGGCCACCGTGGCGATGCCCATCTCGCGGCAGGCGCGGATCACGCGCACGGCGATCTCGCCGCGGTTGGCGATCAAGATCTTCGTAAACATCATTCGCCCTCGACGATGGCAAACGAGAGCTCGCCGCTGGCGCAGAGCCGACCGTCTACCAGGGCCTGGCTTTTAACAAAATAAAAGTTGCCCTTGCGCGCCACCAGCTCGGTCACCAGGTCGATGATGTCACCCGGCCGCACGACATTCTTGAACTTGGCATTCTTGATGCCGGTAAAAAACGGGGTGAACTTCTCCCCCGTGCCCTCGACCAGCAGGCAGGCCGACTGCGCCATCATCTCGCAGAGCATGACCCCGGGCAGCACCGGGTTGCCGGGAAAATGCCCCTGCAAAAAAAACTCGTCGCCGCGCACCGTATAGCGCCCATGCACGCTGCCTTCGGCCAGCTCGACCTCATCCAGCAGAAGCATCGGCTCACGGTGGGGCAAGATCCCTTTGATCGCCGCCCTGTCCATCCTGGCCTCCTCACTCAGCCTTAAAACATCTTAAACAGGACCTGGCCGAATTCGGCAATATCGCCGTTCTTGATGCAAATATCGACGATCTCGCCATCCTCCTCGGCCACGATCTCGTTCATCAGCTTCATCGTCTCTATGATACAGAGCACGGTCCCCCGTGTCACCTTGCTGCCGATGCTCACAAACGGCTCGGCCTCGGGCGTGGCGGCCGCATAAAAGACCCCGACCAAGGGCGACGTCACCTCGATCAGGCGGTTGAAGTCGACGGCCTGGTCAAGGCCTCCTGCGTCGGTGCCCACCGCCTCTGTGGCCAGATCGTCAGAATGTGGAGAAGTTCCGCCCAGAGGCTGCGCAAGCACCGGCCCGCCGAGCCCCGTGCCCGCTGCACCGGCATCCGATGCCGCAGCGGCCGCCGCCAAAGGCAGCGTAGCGGCCGGCGGGCCACTGACGGCGCCATTCGCGGCCAGCGCGGCCGTGCCCACGACAGCAACAGCCGGCAAAGCCGGGGCTGGCTGGGCGCCAGCCTTGCCCTCCAAGCCCTTCTCCAAACGGATCTCCACCGCTGCCCCGGCCCCGTCCTTGTACTTGTAGCGGGCTGAGCTCAACCCGTAGTCCTTCATGACCTTGGCCAAGTATTCGATATTCTCTTTATCTTGCGCGTTCATATCCACTCCCACCCTCAGCCGAGCTTGCTTAATACGATGCCCGCGTTATGCCCGCCAAAGCCCAGCGAGATCGACAAGGCCAGGTCGACCTCGGCGCGCCTCTGGACATTCGGGACATAGTCGAGGTCGCAGTCCGGGTCAGGCTCTTGGTAGCCGGCCGTCGGCGGGATGATGCCCGTCTCCAGCGTCTTCACCGAGGCGATGGCCTCGACCGCGCCGGCCGCCCCCAGCATATGGCCGATCATCGACTTGTTCGAGCTGATCGGCACGGCGTAGGCCTGCTCGCCCAGGGCCTTCTTGATGGCCAGCGTCTCGGATTTGTCGTTCAATGGCGTCGATGTGCCATGGGGGTTGATATAGAGACGGTCGCCGGGCGCATAGCCGCTCTCAGCCAAGGCCAGCTTGATCAGCTCGGCCCCGCCCAAGGCCTCGGGGTGCGGCGCCGTGATGTGATAGGCGTCGCAGGTGTTGCCGTAGCCGGTGACCTCGCAGTAGATCGGCGCCCCTCGGTGCAGGGCATGCTCGTACTCCTCCAAGACCAAGGCCCCCGCACCCTCGCCGATCACAAAGCCGTCGCGCCGCCGGTCAAAGGGCATCGAGCTGTTGTCCGGGTCGTTCGTCGTCGAAAGCGCCATGCAATTGATAAAGCCGCCGATGGCCAGCGGGTTGATCGTGGCCTCGGCGCCGCCGGCGACGATGGCGTCGGCGTAGCCGAACCTGATCGCCCGGTAAGCCTCACCCAAAGAATGCGTCGAGGTCGCGCAGGCGCTGACGATCGGCAGATTGACGCCGCGCGCCTGGTAACGCATAGCCACCAGGGCCGA
>WRFC01000029.1 GCA_009779015.1 Coriobacteriia bacterium
ATGAGCAGCTTGTTGCCCTCTGATAATAGCGTCTTTACTATTGTCGAACGTATCATCACCAGCTTTTTTCTTGCCATCAAAATCCGCGACGATGAATGAGCAGAGATCATTACCATCTATGGGATAAGCGCCAAGAACATCACGACATAGATCATCATTTCCCTTAAGATGAGCTTCGAATGCCTCAATGGATAGAGGCGAAAAATCTTGATGAGAGCATGAAATGCAATTGGCCTTGCCTTCTACTTTTGGGTTCTTTGGACAGAAACTGCTGTCAAATTGATTTGCACAGACTGGAGAGTACCCAGCAGAGCCATCTTTTCTTAAGAATCGTCTGGCGTGTACATCTGGACGCCCAGCGAACAATGAGGCGAACAGTGAATATTTTTCCTCTATCGAACTTGATCTACTCGCGATTTTTTGCTCGCCTATCTGGTCTTCTAGGATATCGGGCAGCGCATCAGCTTCGAACAGCAGTGAAAAACCAGGGCTTGGTGGCCGTTTGGTAAGCTTGATAAGCTCGATACTTTTTTCGACTCCGGCAATTTGTGAGTCGATTTCTGATCGGGCCGCAAGTAATCCATCGAGTTCAGCTTCTAGTTTATGAAGTTCTTCATTGTCCAAAGTGGCCCCTTGTGGTGCATTATTCTCTATTGAATTACTTATTGATAGCGTTTTCCGTTGTATTCGAGCCAGCCGGCGACGTGGGCTCCTTGTGGGTCGTGATGAGTCCAATGGATAGTGCCGCCTTCGGCGGAGTAGATGTATTCACCATAAAAACTGACGGTGTCACCGACCGCCAGGCCATCTAGGCGCGGGGCGATGCTGATGTTGTGGGCAACCAGAAGCGTCTGTCCGCTGGCCAGCTGAAGGATGAAGCGTTGATGGCGCGAACCTTCGGTGTCATCGGCCAGTAGTCGGACTACCGTGCCGCTACCACTGACTTGGACATTGCTTTTTTGCTGGTCATAGAGGTTTTTGATGACAGCATCAGAGTTGCTCGGATCTGCGCCTGAAGTTGCGTCAGAAACCGAAGGAGCGTTAGTGCCACCAGACGAATCAGAGGTAACCGCTGAAGAAACAGACCCGTTTTTGTCTGTGTTGCCAGTGTTATTCTGGCAGCACGTCAGCGTCATCGCCAGGGCTATCGCCAATATGAAGAGGATTAGGGCCTTTAGTTTCTTCATGAAACAGCTCCCTTGATTCAGGCGTGTTCCCAGACATTATAACAATACATTACGCATGTACTCATGGGCGCTCACAGGCGGACGCACTGTCATGAGTGCGCCCGCACTTCTCGCTATGTTGTTGGTTTTAGGGCCGCTGAGGGCGGCTTTGGCTATTCGGGGCGGCGGCGGCGGCGGGAGATGAACGCGAAGATCACGGCTAGGCCAATGGCTGTGACTCCGAGGATTGTAAAGAAGAGCACGCCTGCGCCGCCGGCATAGGGCATCTCCATCTGGCGGTAGTTGGGCAAGAGCAGGCTGCCGGCCTGGGCGCTGCCGTCCGGCGCTGCCTTGAAGGCCGGGGGCAAGGTCTGGTCACTAGAGCCATGGGCGATAATGGTAACCGAGTAATCTTCGTCCACCACAATCTTCCACTGGCCATTAGGCAGCTCGTAGCCCGGCAGGGTATGCATCTCGGCAAGCATGTAGTCGCCCGGCATGAGGTTGGTAAAACTGACAAAACCATCGCTCGCACTGGTCACCGAGATCGGATGCACCCATGTGCAATAGGGGTTATCACCACCGGCCAACCAGCCTGAGGTCTCGTCGCCGGCCTTGACGGCCGATGAACAGCTATAGAGGTTGAATTGGACACCAGGCATCGGATTGTCGTCCTCATCGACTTTGTAGAACTCGAACAGGCCTTTTTCGGTCTTGTGGTAGGTCGTGTTGGTGTCGTAAGGGTCTTCGTTCCAAGTATTGATATGCGCCGTGTTGTTAAAGCTGCCGTCTTCGGCGACCTTGGTCTGCACCGTCAAAACGGTATCGCCGGCGGGCAGCTGGTTCATGTCCCAGGTCACGGTCTGGCCGTCGATATTGGCCTCGGGGTCGGTGGAGACGATGGTCAGGCCGTCGGGCACGACATCGGTAACGGTGCTGGGCTCGATGACTGGCGCGGGCGGCAGCACGCTGTTTGTAAAGGTGTTGCGAAAGTTGGTCAGGGCAGTGTCGTAGGTCGTGTTGTAGGGCACTTTGGAGAAGGCCCAGCCCAGCTTCTTCTGGTATTCGGTTGTGATAACGTTCGCTATCATCAAGTTGTCGTAGGCCGGGTAAGAGTACCTTTCACTCGTGTTAGATGACGAACTGTTGAGGTTGGTATCCATGCGCACGGTCATCAGGATGCTGTTGGGGTAGGCGGCGGCAAAACGGTCGGCCTGGGGCTTCAGGCAGGTCGTCCAGTAGTTTGGGCTTAAATTCTGGCTGATCTGGAAGTCTGAGATGAGGACGATGACCGGGATTCGGGTCTGGTCGTCACGAGGGATGACCCGGCGAGGATAGTACGCTGGGTTAGTGCCGTACAACGTGTCTATGCCCTGCATCTTGTCGATGCCGGCCTGCAAAAAGACACCGACATCGTCACACGATGGTTGGGCGGCGACGCTGAAGAGCGGGGCGACCTGCGTGTTGAAATCGTCCATGTTACCGACAAAGGGCGTGTCGGTAAAAATGTTGCCGCCAGAACTGATATTAGAGGTAATGTAGGCTGAGCTGGGATCGTTGAGGTTGCTCTTATAGACAAACGAGTTCATGCCCAGCAGTGCGACACGGCTACCTGGATAGTTGGCGAGGACGTATTGGCTCATGTCGCGCGACATGTTGCGAGCGTACGTGAGGGCATTGGCGCTTGCCATTCCGTTCTGGTACATATTGCCGTCTTGCATCGAGCCGGACCAGTCCACAACAAAGAGGACGTCGTAAGAAACATCGGAGGTGGCGTCTGGTGCACCGGGGTTATCGACGTTGATCTGGTAGGTCAGGTCGTCGCCGACTTTGACCTGGGCCGGGTAGGCGGCCGTGCCATTGGTTGCGGCCCCGCCATTGATAAAGGCGTTCTTTTGGGCGCCTGACTCGGTGCCGTCGATGTACAAGAACGATACGGTGTGCGGGCCGACAACTTCATGTGGCAGGTTGTCGGGGTCGGGCGCGCCAGTAAAGACCTGCCCGCCATCGACCTGGTAGCCCCAGTACTTATAGGTCTTGCCGTCTTTGGTTATAGTGTCCGGGGGTATGCCGGGGCTCAGGCTGTAGTCCTGTTCAACCGGCATGCTGATGACTTTGTCGGGCTGCAAGAGGCTGGACGGGTTGTTATGGTCAACAAAGCGCTCGGTGACGGTGACCTTGGTCGTGTGGTATGTCGTATCGGTCTCTGTGCTGATGCCGCCAATCGTGACATTGGCCTGGTTGACGAACTCGTTTTGCGGGCCAGCACCGACAGAGACCGTCACAGCCACGGTATGCAGTCCAGGAGAAAGGCTGTCCCATGTCCAAGTCACGGTCTGGCCGTCCTCTGTGAAGCTGCTGTCGGCAGGCGCCTCGTAGTCAACGATGGCCAGGCCGTCCGGGATGGTGTCGGTGACCGTGGCCGTTAGGCTGCCGGCGTTGCGGTTAAAGCTGTCGACGTTGGAGTAGTTGACCGAGCTGGTCGGGGCGGGATCGACGAGGTCGAAGTACTCGACCTTGGCCTGGCTCTGATAGAGCAGGTTCTCGGCTATGCTGTCGTTATTGACCGCGACCTGGAAGGTCACCGTATAGGTGTCGTCGCTATCGGTAGAGTCAGAGCCTTGCCCCTTGACCCGGCCCCCGCTAGAGCCGCTGGCACCGGCGCCAACGCCGACCGAAAGCAGGCGCGTTGCGCTGTTGTAGTTATAGTTGACCACGGGCAGGCCGTTGATGCAGACCGTGCCAGGCACCAGGTCTGTGCCGTCAGGCAGTGTCTGGCTGATCTGGGCACCGCTGGCATCGTCGGCGCCGCTGTTCGTGACCTGCAGCGTGTAGTCGACAGTGTCGCCGACTGCAGCCTTGCCGTCGGGGGCGTCGCTGGCCAAGGCCAGCTCTAAGAAGCTGCCCGTGCCGGGGACAGGGTTGGCGTCAGGGTTGGCGGCCGGAGTCTCGAAAGCCGGGTTGTCAGAACGGTCGCTGGGCAGGTCCGGGCCGCCGATATTGGCATCGAAGCTGATCTCGTATCTGATGGTGTCGCCCGGGTCGACGACCTGATAGGCTTTGGCCGTGCCATCCTGGGGGACATCGGAGCCATTGATAAAAGCGTCTTTTTGGGCCGTAAAGCCAGTGAAGAGCTGGTGGTAGGTGTAATTGCTGTCTGCAGTCTGGTCGCCGACCGTGATGGTGCCATGGCTCGTAAACTCTGTCTCGGCATCGGGCTCGACCTTGGTGGTGATGGTGATCGGGTTATCGCCGGTCGGCAGGTTGTCCCAGGTGTAAGTGATGGTGTTACCGTCGACCGTGACGGTGGCACCGTGCGGGGTCGAGTAATCAACCAGCATTAAGCCGTCCGGCAGAACATAGGTAAAGCTGGCCGGGGTCTTAACAAAGTCCAGGTTGAAGGCATCGACGTTGGAATAGTTGGTAAAGTCAGTCGCGCCCCTGTCGTTGCGGTCCTGAAAGACCACCGAGGCCTGGTTCTCGTACTTGAGGTTCTCGGCAATCGCAGAATCGTTGACCTTGACCTGGAAGGTCACGGTATAAGAGTTATTGCAGTCCAGCGAAAAAGAGTTGATGCCCTTGAGCACACCGCCTTTGGTTGGGGTGGCGCCAAAACCGACATTGACCGTGATTTGGCGCGATGCCTCGTCGTAGATGTAGTTGCTGGTCAGTGTACCGTCGATACGCACGCTGCCGGGTACCAGTTCAAGGCCGGCCGGCAAGGCATCAACGACCTGCGTATTCCGCGAATCAGACTCGCCTGTGTTCTTGGCCACGATCGAATAGGTGACGGTATCGCCGATCTTGGCAATCTTGTTGGTGGCGTTATTGGTCTTGGCCAGCTCTACGTAGGCCGAGGTATAAAAACGGACACCATCCAAGTAATTGCCGTAGGTGTCGCCACCGGTAGCACCAGCTGACTCAAAAGCAAAGCGTGTGGTGTTTTGACCGGTCGGGACAGTGTAATCGCCTTTTTGGTATGTCCAGACATAAGGGCCATATTGGCTGGTCGGATCCGTGTAGGTAGTAGCAGTACTCTGAAGGACAAAACCAGTATCCAACGATTTGTTGGGCGCACACAGGTAGAAATTCATGACATCAGTGTTGAGTACACCGCCTGTCGCGTAACCGCGGGCACCGTGATAGAACTCATAGTAGACCTTTGTCCCCGGCACCGTGGGAGCGTCTTGATAGAGCGTGCCTACCATGTTGGCGTTCAGCTCGGCGTATTGCGTGCCGCCGTCCATGGTGTGATCGGCAAAACGCCCGGCCCAGGTACTGCCGCCGAGCCCGCGCGGTATGATCTTCTGGATCTCGATCATGCCATCAGAAGCCGTTGTGTACCAACCCACAGAGTTGCCCTGAGAGACATAGATGTTAGAGTCGTTAGCGCCAGAGGACACCACCGGCGTCTCAAAGCTGCCGTTCTTAAAGTTAATGGGCACTGGTCGGGCAAGCGAGTTCTGCTTCTGGAATGCCGGGTTGGGCACGAGTGGCGGCGTGCCTGCCCCAGGGTTTGAATTGGTCACATTGAAAGCGTATTGCAGGGTATCGCCCGTGGCCACGACCTGGGGGTCGTCTGAGGTGCCGTTCTGGGGCGTCGTGGAGCCGTTGATGTAAGCGTTTTGATCGACATCGACACCACCGGCGCTGTCCCCTAAGGCAGACTGCCCCCAGAAGGCAACAATCCCAATGGTTACAAGCAATAGGGAGCATGCGATTACTATCAAAGCTCTTTTGCTTTTATTGGCCCGTCTTTGGCTAAGCGGGTCCTGCGCATTCTCTTTCATTTCGATCTTCCTCACTGGGTGAGAGCCCTGTACCCAAATCGGCAGGAACAAATGACCCCCCGGCCATGCTTAAAGCCGATTATGCGCAACCGCCAAACTCTAGCTGGCTTTACAATCGACTTTAATAACCCGCCCACCCTTGAGCAAGATTCGAACCTTAACGCTACTTTAACGCAACATTTTGTTTTGTCTAATTAAAGTCTGCGTTCGGTTGGATCGAGAGTATACGCCCCGAAATTTTGCCTGTCAAGCGCCTTACGTACAATTCCAATCCGTAAAATACCTTTTTGATGTTTTTCTATGAGATTTTTATGAAGTTCTTCTTCATAAACGGCATTTCAGCTCTACTATTCTGAGATCGGACTAAACTCCAATCGGGGCGAAATAAAAGGAAGACCTGAAAGGAGAGGGGAAAAATGAAGGGAAAAAACAAGCATCTAGACGACGGGCTGCAAGAAGCAGCTGAACCACAAAAAGCAAAGGGCCAAGGGGCGCTTTCGAGACGCACTTTCTTAAAGGGGGCAGGTCTAGCGACGGTTGCCACCGGGGCGCTGATCGCCGGCTGTTCTCCCCAGACTACTGCTGCTGACGCCAGCAGCCCGTCATCGGGATCAGACGGCACATCGGGCTCAGGTGCCGAGAACCCGCTGGTTGGCCGGACGACTTTTACGACCTATGCGAACCCCGACGAGATCGGGCTGGTGCATGACACCTCGCAAGAAGAGACCGTCGATGTCGTGGTCGTGGGGTCGGGCATCACGGGACTCTCGTGCAGCATGATCATCGCCGAGCAGGCCCCCAGTGCCAAGATCTTGATGATCGACAAGAACTCGTTTCCGGGTGGCAACACCAACTTTGCCGAGATCAACGAGCCCGGCCAGGGTATGGCCTGGGCAGACGCGCTGGCCAAGGGCGTGCAGACCGCGTTGAGCTCGCTGAACCTGACCGACCCGTACCTTTATGCGCACAGCTATTACGACACCGGCCGCATCACGGGCTGGCTCTACCAGAAGCAGGGCGTTCAACTGGCCGATGACCATTTTTATTACAAGGACCATATGGGCTACGGGACCGTTCAGCACCTGGTCACGACAATGAGCTCTGATTCGACTTATGCCAATATCGAGCTGCGGACAAGCACCCAGGGCATCGCCTTGCTGATGGATGACGACCATAGCTGTTCGGGCATCCAAGTTAAAATGAATAACGCCTATAGCAATATCCACGCCAAGGCCGTCATGCTGGCCACCGGCGGCATGGGCACGAACACCGATCTGCTCTCGTATTACACCGGCCAAGACGTGGTGCAGAAGTGCACGCAGATCGGCGCCGGGCAGGACGGCGACGGCCATCTGATGGTCGAGACGACCGCCCATGGCAAGAGCAAGAACGTCGACCCCACCCCCATGTGGTGCTTGATCAAAGACGATTCGCTGAACTCGGCCTTGAGCGTGGCCTCGACCATGCAGTCGGCCAATATCTTTATCAACGAGAGCGGCGCCCGCTTTAGCAATGAGGATTACGCCGGCGCTTCTCCCTTTGCTTCGGTTGTTGCCCAGGACCACCTGTTTAATAACCAGGGCAAGGTCTTTTCGATCATGGGACAAGGCCTGTTTGATTATTTTGAGGCCGGTGGGTCGGACCGCTCGGGCTTTTATTACTATCAGACGCCGGCCAGCCTGCAAGACGACCTGAGCACGATCGGCAACAACAAGAACGCCTACCAGGCCGATAGTTTTGCGGCTTTGGCCGCGCTGATCGGCGTGCCATCTGATGCCTTTGTGAGCTCGCTGCAGACCTACCAGAGCGACGCGGCGGCCGGCACCGACGACACGGTGTTTGGCAAGCCGAGCAAGTACATGGTTGGGCTGGGCGATGGGCCGTACTACGCCTTTGAGGTCTCGACGGCGCTGATTCAGACGAACAACGGCATCCGGATCAACACCGATTGCGCGGTCTGCGACCAGTTTTATACACCGATCAAAGGCCTTTATGCGGGCGGCATTGCGGTCAGCGGCTTTAACACCGCCATCTACACGATGGGCACGAGCCAGCATGTCGGCCTTTGGAGCGGCACCCAGGCGGCGCGTTCGATCGTTACCATCGACCTGGGCGGGACCGTCGCCGACAACTGGTTTGGCGACAGCGAGTACTCTGGCCCGCTGCCCGACATGAGCAATCTGGA
>WRFC01000030.1 GCA_009779015.1 Coriobacteriia bacterium
CCCTGGCTTTAACGCCCCTGGTCCGTGTTGAAAAAGACCGCCACTGTGCCCGGCCCCGAATGGGCGCCGATCACCGGGTCGAGGTCGTTGACGACGAAATCGAGGCCACTGAAGCGCTCTTTGATCATGTTCAGCAGATAGTGCGCGTCGTCCAAACAGTCGGCATGCGAGATGAAGACCGACTGGCCTTCCGTCGGCTGGCGGATGGTCTGCTCAAGCCGCTCAAAGAGCGTCTGCAGCGAGCGCTTGCGCCCCCGCACCTTTTGTACCGGCACGAGCCGGCCGAGGTCATCGACATGGAGCACAGGCTTGATGTTCAACAACGTGCCGGCAATCGCCGCCCCTTTCGAGAGCCGCCCGCCGCGTTGCAGGTAAGAGAGGTCCTCGACCGTAAACCAATGGGCGATGTGCAAGCGGTTGTCTTCGACCCAGTCGGCCAACTCGTCTAGCCCCATCCCGGCGTCACGCCTCTGAACGGTCTCGGCCACCAAAAGGCCATGCCCGAGGGCAGCGGACAAAGAGTCGATATGGCGCAGCCGGCGATCAGGGTAACTGTCTTTCCAGACTTTCTCCATATGGTTCGAGACCGTCTCGTAGCTGCTCGAAAGGGCGGAGTCAAAGCCGATATACAAGACATCACGGCCAGCCTCAAAGCTTGAGCGCAAGGCCGCATCGGCATTACTGATGCTGACCAGTGACGTGCGCACCACCTGGCCGGCACGCATCATCTCGTAGAACTGGTGGTTGTCGGTCTTGACATCAGGGTCATAGGCCTTGTAAGAGACGCCGTCGACAATGAATTCTAAGGGCAGTATCTTGATCTGAAAGTCCTCGATCTGGCCATCGGTCAGATTGGCGGTCGAGTCACTGATAATGTCATACCCATTGTTGCCAGTCATGTTTCTCCTTACATCTTCAGGCCCAAACGTCAACAGGCCTCGGCTAGCAGCAATTATAAATCCAAGAGGCGCCCTGTCCAGAGCTGGGCGACCGGCCTAGTCGATCTCTTCGATCTCTAGCTCGTCGTCGATCAGGGGAGAAGAGCCTTTGGGCATCGCGATCGTCGCCCCCGGGTCAGAGCTGCTTGGCCGGTCTTCTTTGGCCGGCGCCGGATAGGCCGATGAGCTCGCGTCATTGGCGTGGAAGAGCGAAGCCGTCTCGGGCTCCTCGTCCTCTTCGGCCAGCCCCGACTCCGGGACCAACTCTTGAAAGGCCGGGAACCTGTTCTGGGCATCGGTACTGTAGTGCTTGAGCATCGATAAGAAATCAGTCCTGAACTTCTCAGAGGACAGGCGCAGGCGCTCGATCTCGTTTTGGACACGCAGCTTCTCGTCATGCGAGTCGCGGACGATGTCTTTGGCCTTGGCGTCAGCCTCGCGGAAGAGCTTCTCGGCCTCTTGGCGCGCCTCTTCTTTCAAGCGGTCGGCACTGACTTGGGCGGCGATGAAGGCCTTGGAGATGGCCTCTTCGCTGGCCGACATGTCATAGCGCGACTTCTGCCTGCCCAGCGACCCCGTATCAGCGAGCGCCGAGACCGGGCTCTTGGCCTGGGCCTTCAGCTCGGCCTGGGCCTGGGCCAAGTCGTCTTCAGCCCGCTTGGCGCGCTCTTCGGCATTCTTGATGCGGGCGGCCGCCTCGGTGATGGCCCGGTTCAAGACATCGACATCGGTCGCCACCTTTTCTAAGAACTCGTCGACCTCGTCTGGGTTATAGCCTTTTCGGACTTCTCCGAATTTAATCTGCTGGATCTCCAAAGCGGTGATACTCATAAAACAACTCCTCACTGACCAACAGCAACCGACTGGTAATCATCCTACAGTATAGCGAAACTGAAATACCCGAACATCCAGCGTTTTCAGTCGTTGTCTTATTCTTTTGAGGCATCAGGCCAAAAGCCGCACCAGAATCTGCAGCACTACGACAGCAATCAAGGGCGAAAGGTCGATGCCGCCGAGCGGCGGTATAAAACGCCTGAATAGGCCGACATAAGGCCCAACGATCTTGTTCAAGGCCCCGTAGGCATCACGCAACCAGCCCTTGCTATGGTCAAACCACGAGATCACGGCCCAGATGATGATCAATATCACATAGATATCGACCAACGCCAAAAGCAGGCCGGCGAACGGCTGGGGGAGAAAAGCAGCGGTCATGCCAGTTCCTCAGCCCGGCGGATGCAGGCTGCGGTCGCATGTTGGACGATCTTGGCAAAACCATCCGCCGCAAACGACTCCAGGGCCGCCTGGGTCGTGCCGTTGGGGCTGGTCACGGCCTGTCTAAAGGCCTCCGGCGGCTCGTTTGTGACATCCAGGTAGCGGGCAGCCCCGATCAGGGTCTGTTTGGCCAGGTCACGCGCCAGCTGGGCATCAAGGCCAGCGGCTTCTCCGGCCTTGGCCAATTCTTCGGTAAACAGGGCAAAGTAGGCCGGCCCCGACCCGCTGACCGCAGTCGCGACATTGATCATGCCCTCTTCGATGATTCGGGCCTCGCCCATCAACGAGAAAAGCCGGCAGGTCAGCTCGGCCTCGCTCTGCGCTGTACTGGCCGATGGCGCCACGACGCTCATACCGGCGCCGACCGCCAAAGGCAGGTTGGGCATGACCCGAACGACTGCACTATTCTTAAAGCATTCTTGGATGCTGGCAGTCGTCACGCCAGCGGCGATGCTGATCACGCGTTTGGGGGGGGTCGCCCAGGCCTCAGAGAGCTCGCACGAGACATCGTGGACGGTATTCGGCTTAACGGCCAAAATGACCGTGCGCGGACTCTCGATCTCGCCGCCCGAGGCTACGCAAAGGGTACCATAACGCTCGCCGACGGCTAGCCGCCGCTCTTCAAAAGGCTCAGCAACAGCAATCGTGGCCGGGTCAAAAAGCGCTCCCTCGATCAGCCCATTGAGTATCGCCTCACCCATCCGACCGCCGCCGATCAAGGCCAGATAACCAAGCTCCTCACGTAATTCATCCACAGTGACAACCGCTCCTTCATGTTTTCGGGCTCACTGGTCTTTCCAGCCCGCCCCTCAACCTCAGCTGTCCGGCCGACAGCCCTTATCGCGCTTTCGCCTTTTCTCGACACCGCGTTCTCAGAGTCACGATCAAAGCCAGGTGCTGCATCTGTTGTTGCCTGTGTAGATCAGAGCTGGGCCTTCTCGACGTCTGTCAAGGGGCTCCGGGTTGTCAAGACATAGACCCTGTCCTCGTGGCGGTCAACCGTGCCGGCAAAGGCCGAGGTCACGCCGAACGAGAAGTCTAAAAGCCGTTTGGCCAGTTCGGGACGCACCGCCGTCAAGTCCAAGACCACCGCGTCACCCTTGCGCAGGGCCGGTGCCACGGCCTCGATCTCGGCGTAGTTCAGAGGCTTCAGGCGCACCAGCTGGCGCTTGCCGCGCGGAATGGCCACAGTCGAGACGGCGCGCGTGCGGTAGTCGGTCTCAATCGACGGCTCGCCCGGCAGGCCCGACATGCCTGGCATGCCCGACATGCCCGGCATATTGAATTGCGGCACGGGCGCCTGCGGCACGGGCGTCAGCTCTGCCGTGTTCTGAGACTCATACGAAAGCCGCTCGTGATGCAGGTTGACGAGCGAGTTGTCCTGTTTGTAGAGCAGGCTCGAACGCAGCATCTCGGCTTCTTCGCCGTTGTCCACCGGCCGTTGGCCGCGCGGATAGACCGCGCCCTGCTTGATGCGGTCGCGCGCGGGGTCGTTATTGTCGTTCAGGGGCAGGCGTTGCGAACGGATGTCATACATGCTGACCAGCGGCGTGGCCGTGCGGTCCTGGTCAACCTCGATCGGATAGGCCTCATCGTAGTCCGGGTCATAGTCACCGTACTCGTCATATTCGTCATAGCGGCCGTTTGGCCGTGTGTTTCCGCCCATTTTGAGTCGGTCTTTCAGGTTATCCCAGACTCCCATAGCCTCTTCTCCAGATCAGATTGCTTCTTTGCGATGCTCGATTCCGTCTATGCTGCGAGTCCCCCGCATCGTTTTCGAACGTGGCCCGGCTATTCCCAGACAGCGCGCCCTATGCGTAATATTGTAGCACCTTCTGCGATTGCAATCTCAAAATCATCTGTCATCCCCATTGACAGCAGGTCAAATGTAGTCTTTTCGTGAACATCCAGAGAATCCCGAGACTCTTCAAAAAGCCTCTTCAAAGCCCTGAATGACGCCCTCACGCCAGACTCTTCGGCGATTGCCGCCATCGTCATCAGCCCGCGCACCTGAAGCCCCTTGAGCGACATGGCCAAGTCCAGCAGGCCTGCAAGGCCAGATGCCGAAACGCCGTCTTTTTGCGGCTCGCCCGAGGTATTGACCTCCAACAAGACGGGTTGCCTGACCCCCATCAGCTCTGCCCTTTGCGAGATGGCCAGGGCGATGTGCTCAGAGGCCACCGAATGGATAAGCGCGGCCCGGCCGACGATCTCTTTGACCTTGTTGGATTGGATATGCCCGATGAAATGCCAGCGGATGTCATTAAAGTCCGCTTTCAGCTCGTCTTGCTTCTCGACCAGAGATGGGCTGCGGTTCTCCCCAAAATCGCGCACCCCATAAGCCAACGCCTCCCTGATCTCAGAAAGGCCGACCGTCTTGCTGACCGCAACCAACCGCACCTCGCCAACGTCACGACCGGCTTTCTGGCAGGCGGCAGAGATCCTCTCGTTCAGACGGTCGATGTTCTGGGCAATATGTGACCGCTCAGAAATCACGCTTTAAGAAGTCAGGGATATAGTCGTCGTCCAGCACGCTCGGCTCTGGCTGGCTGCCCGGATAGACCGAGATCGACTGTCCCAGGCCGCCGTTGCCCCCGAACTCGTTGCCCAGGCTGGGATACGATTCGGGTGACATCGCGTCGCGGCGTTGCGGGCCGTTCTGGTTGGGTGCAAAGCCGAGGTCAAGGCTGCCCTGGTTGTTCTGACGGACAAAGCCGGTGGCGATCACTGTGACACGCATCTGGTCCTCTAACGAGTCGTCGATGACCGTACCAAAGATGATGTCGGCATCGCGGTCCGAAGACTCGGTGATCGTGTCGGCGGCATCCGAGGCCTCTTGCAGGCTCATATCCGAGGCACCGGCAATCGAGATCAGGATATGTGTGGCGCCGACGATCGACGACTCTAAAAGCTTGCTTGAGATCGCCGCTGTCGCCGCTTCGACCGCTCGGTTCTCGCCTGAGGCGACGCCGATGCCCATCATTGCGGTGCCGGCGTCTTTCATGACGCGCCGGACATCGGCAAAGTCGGTATTGATCAAGCCCGGGATGGTGATCAGGTCAGTAATGCCCTGGGTACCCTGGCGCAATATGTCATCGGCGATCCGAAAGGCATCGAGCATCGAGACTTTCTTATCCACGACCTGCAAGAGCCGGTCATTGGGGATGACGATCATCGTATCGACCTTGGTCCCCAGGATATTGATGCCGTCCTCGGCCTGTTGCATGCGTTTGCGCCCCTCAAAACTAAAGGGCTTGGTAACGACAGCGACCGTCAAAGCGCCGATCTCGTCTCGGGCGATCTCGGCTACGATCGGGGCAGCGCCGGTTCCTGTGCCGCCGCCTTCGCCTGCTGTCACAAAGACCATGTCGGCGCCATTCAAGGCCTCGCGGATCTCTGCGCGGCTCTCTTCAGCTGCCTGCGCCCCGACTTCGGGGTTCGCACCAGCGCCTAATCCATGTGTGAGATCTTCGCCGATATGCACCGTGCGATCAGCATCGGACATCAGCAGGACCTGGCGGTCCGTGTTGATACCGATGAACTCAACGCCGCGAATGCCGGCTTCGACCATTCGGTTGACTGCGTTCGTGCCGCCCCCGCCAACCCCCACGACTTTGATGACTGCCAGACGATCTCTTCCTGTCAGCTCAGGCATGGAGCTCCTCCCATTGCTGTTTCTACATTTGTCTTGGCAAACCCAGTGTTACGAACGAACCTTGTCTTGCTCTCTATATTGAATAGTAGCAGAGGACCATAGCGCGCAACAACAAGAAACCTGGAACAGCGGAAAAAAGATCGTCCAGCGTATTGCAAAAACCCAGGCCGTGTTAATCAGTTATAGTAATAGTAGTAAAAGTCATGGCTGGCCTGAGACCACCAAACAGGCTGGGCTACGGATAGGAGGCGGTTGGATTGGCAGCACCAAGTTCAGAACAGGTACGCAACATCGCACTTGTAGGCCAGGATGGGGCAGGCAAGACCTCGTTGGCTGAGGCCATGCTCCATCTTTCGGGCAAGACCACTCGACAGGGCACGACGCATGACGGAAAATCAAACCTCGATTACGACCCCGAAGAGATCAAGCGCCACTTTACCATCTCGACTGCCATCGCCCCAATCCCCTACAAAGGCTTCAAGGTCAACCTTTTAGACACCTCGGGCTCAGACGACTTCTTGGGCGACACGATCGCCTCGCTCTCTGCCGTCGAGATGGCCCTCTTTGTGGTCGATGCCGTGGCCGGCCCCCAGATCAACACCTTGAAGCTCTGGGAGACCGCCGCCAAAATGGGCATCGCCCGTGCAGTCTTTATCAACCACATCGACCGCGAGCACGCTGACTTTGACGCCGCCTTTGCCAGCCTGATCAACCAGTTTGGCCAGCGTCTGGGCGCCGTCAACATCCCGATTGGTGTGGACAGCGCCTTTGAAGGGGTAATCGACATCATCCGCATGAAGGCCCACTACCACGTAAACGAGAAAGAGCAGGTCAAAGAGATACCGGCAGACTACGCCGCGGCCGCGCAAGCCGCGCGGGACAAGCTTTGCGACCTCGTCGCCGAGGCCGATGACGATCTGATGCTGAAATACCTAGATGGAGAAGAGCAGTTGACCCAAGACGAGCTCGAGGGGCTTTTGGACAAGGCCATCGCGCAAGGCATCTTTATCCCGGTCTTTGTCGGCTCGACGATCATCGAGCAGGGCATCGAGAGCCTGCTCGACGACATTGTGACCTACTTCCCCTCGCCGGCCGAGCACATGGCCATCGCAACCGCAGAAGGCGGCGAGCTCACAATCGACGAGGCGGGCGAGCCGGCCTGCTTCGTCTTCAAGACGCTCTCTGACGCCTTTGTCGGCCGCCTCTCGTTCTGCAAGGTGATCAGCGGTACGCTCGAGCCGGGCACCGAGCTGGTCAACTCGCGGACGAAGAAGAAGGACCGCCTCGCCCACCTCTACCTGATGACCGGCAAAGAGAACGAGGATGTCAAAAGCGCCGAGGCCGGCGACATCATCGTCATCCCCAAACTGACCGACGCCAAGACGGGCGACACCCTGTCCGCTTCCGGAAAACCGAACATCGCCCCTCTCCCCTTTCCCAAGCCGCTCTACCCGGTGGCCATCGAGGCCGCCAACCAGAAAGACGAGGACAAGCTCGGTGACTTCTTATCTAAATACTCCGAGATCGACCCCTGCGTGACTCTGCACAGGGACGAGCAGACCCACCAGACCATTTTGACGACCCTGGGAGAAGGCGCCATCGAGCTGATCTTATCGCGCTTGCGCGAGCGCAGCGGCGTCGAGGCCGCACTGCTTGAAGTCAAGGTGCCCTATCGTGAGACGATCCGCAAGACGGCCGAGGCCCAGGGGCGGCACAAGAAGCAGACCGGCGGTGCCGGCCAGTTCGGCGACTGCTGGGTGCGCCTTGAGCCCAACCAGGACGGCGGCTATGAGTTCTTGGACGAGGTCGTCGGCGGACGCATCCCCAAAGGCCTGATCCCGGCCGTGGACAAGGGCATCCGCGACGCCATGGTCGAAGGCTTTTTGACTGACGACCCGTTCGTCGATCTCAAGGCTGCCGTCTACGACGGCTCTTATCACCCCGTAGACTCCAACGAGATGGCCTTCAAACAGGCCGGCCGGCTGGCTTTTCGGGCGTGCTGCGAGAAGGCCGA
>WRFC01000031.1 GCA_009779015.1 Coriobacteriia bacterium
AATTGACATTGTTGACGGCCGAGATCTTGCCGCCGAAACGCGAGCCAAAAAAGCCATTGTCGGCCGAGAAGTCTTTGTTCAGGTGCTCGACGCTGAGCAGGGCCTCAGTCATGCCGGCCACCGCCTGCCGCACCCGCGCCGCAGCCACCCGCCGCACCCGCAGCGCCGCCCGCGCCGCAGCCACCCGCCGCGCCACCGTCCGCCGCGCCACCCGCGCGTCCTCCGCGCTGCCCCCAGTCCTCGTCAAAGATCGGCGAGTTTTGCAAGAACCCCTGTTCGCCCGAGAACAAACAGGACGAGAAGTGCCCTTCTTCAACCTCTTGCATGACCGGCTTCTCGGCGCTGCAACGCTCTTTGGCGTAAGGGCAACGGGGCGCAAAGGCGCAGCCGGGCGGCAAGTCGATGAGCGAGGGCGGGTTGCCCTGAATCGGCGTCAGCTCTTTTTTATCACCCAGGGTACGCTTGGGAATCGAGCGCATCAGGCCCCAGGTATAAGGGTGTGTGGGCCCGTAGAAGATCTGGTTCGTGGTGCCGTACTCGACCGGGCAGCCGGCGTACATGACCAAGATGCGGTCGGCCATGTCGGCCACCACGCCAAGGTCGTGGGTGATCATGATGATGGCCGTGCCATGCTCTTTCTGGATGCCCTGCATAAGCTCTAAGATCTGCGCTTGGATCGTCACATCCAGGGCGGTCGTTGGCTCGTCGGCAATCAGCACCTCGGGCTCGCAGGCCAAGGCCATGGCAATCATCGCGCGCTGGCGCATGCCGCCCGAGAACTGGTGCGGGTAATCGCGGGCACGCTCGGCCGGGTTTGGGATGCCGACCATGTCGAGCAGCTCGACAGCGCGCGCCAGGGCCTGCTTTTTACTGTATCCCTGATGGATCATCAGCCCCTCGCCGACCTGCTTGCCAATCCGGTAGACCGGGTTCAAGCTCGAGAGCGGGTCCTGAAAGATCATCGCGATGTGGTTGCCGCGGATAGCGCGCAGCTCAGGCTCTTTCATCTGCAGCAGCGAGCGCCCCTTAAAGCGCACGTCGCCGCCCTGCACGCGGCCGGGGGGCATCGGCACGAGGCCCATGATCGACATCGCCGTGACCGACTTGCCCGAGCCCGACTCGCCGACCACGCCGATCGTCTCGCCCGCATTGAGCTTGTACGAAACACCATCGACAGCCTTGACCACGCCGTCCTGCGTATCAAAGTAGACCTTCAGGCCGTCCAGCTCAAGCAGGTGCTCATACGGCTCAACGCTGGCCTCGGCCAAGCCGTCACCCTTACGCCCGGCCATCAGTCGGTGACCTTGACATCCAAGGCGTCGCGCAAGCCATCGCCCATCAGCGTAAAGGCCAGCACGGTCAACAAGATGGCCGCGCCGGGGCAAAAGACCATCCAGGGGTAGCTGGCCAAAAAGCTCTGCCCCTCTGAGATCATCAGGCCCCACGAAGGCGTCGGCGGCTGAATGCCCAGCCCCAAGAACGAAAGCGCCGACTCGGTGATGATGGCGGTGCCGATGCTCATCGTGGCATAGACGATCACCGGTGCCAGGGCGTTGGGCAAGATATGGCGCAAGATGATGCGCAGGTGCCGGGCGCCCAAGGCCTTGGCGGCCGAGACGTAGTCCATCTCTTTGATCTGGAGAATAGACGACCGCACGACACGGCAGATCGACGTCCAGCCAAGCAGGCCGATGGCCAAGAAGACATTGATAAAGCCCGGCCCCAAGACGGCCAAGAGGGCGATTGTGAAAAGCGTGAACGGAAAGGCCATGAAGATATCGGTGATGCGCATGATGATCGAATCGAGCAGGCCGCCGAAATAGGCCGCAAGCGACCCCAACAGCAGGCCGACCACAGTAGCGATGAGGGTCGCAAAAACACCGACTTGAAGCGAGATGCGCGCTCCATAGATGACGCGGGCAGCGATGTCGCGGCCAAGCTGGTCGGTGCCCAGGGGGTGGGACAACGAAGGAGCCAGATGGGCCAACGTCGAGGTCATGGTGGTGTTGATGACGCGCGGGTCGCCCAGCACCTGGGGCACCCAAAGGCCGGCACTGACCGCCAAGATGACCATGACCATGATCCAGCAAAACGAGATGACCGAGAGCTTGTTCTTAAGCAGGCGCCTGAGGGCGTCGCCCCAAAGCGTCCGGTTCTGCGCGGCCTTGCGGCCTTCTTTGTCCAGGCGGCGACCCCGGGCTTTTCCGATATCAAACTGCATACTTTACTGAGCCTTTTTCTTGCCGTAGCGGATGCGCGGGTCAAAGAGCGCGTACGAGAGGTCGATCAGCAGGTTAATGAGCATCACGACAATGACGATCAGCACCACGCCGCCCATCACGATCGGCCAGTCGCGCTGGATGATGGCCAGATAGATCTCACGGCCGATGCCCGGCCAACTAAAGACGGTCTCGGTCAGAATGGCCCCGGACATCATCGTCCCAAAATCGATGCCGATGAAGGTGATGACCGGGATCATGGCGTTTTTGAGGGCATGCTTGACGATCACAGCGCTTTTGGACAGCCCCTTGGCAAAAGCCGTGCGGATGTAATCGGCATTCATCACCTCTAAGAGCTGCGAGCGCATGATGCGTGCCGTAAAGGCCATCGAGACACTGGCCAGCGTGATGGCGGGCAGAATGTAATGGAGGATGGTCGGGTAGTTGCTGATCGGCCCCCCGGCACCCGAGATCGGCAACGAGAGCGCTCCTCCGGTCAGTTTCTTAAGCCAGATGCCAAAGGCGTACTGCAAGAGCATGCCCAACCAAAAGACCGGCATGCTGACCAAGACCGACGTACTCAGGGTGACCAAGATATCGACCAGGCTGTACTTTTTGATGGCCGAGACGATACCGGCCGAAAGCCCGATGATGATCTCGACCAGAATGGCACAGAGCGCCAAGCGGGCCGTGTAGGGAAACTTGTTGGCAAAGATCGTCAAGACATCTTGGCCCTTTTGGTAGGAGTGGCCAAGGTCGCCATGCAAAAGGCCGGCCAGATAATAGCCGTACTGGACGATCAAGGGCTGGTCGAGGTGGTTGTCTTGGACGATCTTCTCATAGACCGTCGGCGCCAGCGCCCGCTCGCCCGCGATCATCTTGACCGGATCGCCCGGGACGATCGACCTCATGGCAAAGAGGATGATTGTGACCCCGATAAAAACGGGGATGAATTGCAGGACCCGCTTGACGATATAGCGCCCCATTAACCGTGCCTCTCAACAAGCCCTATGGGTATAAACGAGCTCCAGAGTGCCCCGCAGGGGGCACTCCAGACGCAAAGACAGGTAATGTCAAACAAACAAATACGCCCTGATCATACATCGAAATCTGCTAATGACGCACACAGAAGTGAAAATAAATGCTAAATATTTATGTTACTGGGTCAGCCAGGCGGCCGCCAGGTCAGCGACCATGTTGGGCGCAAAGTAGAAGTCGTTTACCCGGTTTGAGCAGACGCGGTTGTGCTTGTAAAACATCAGCGGGATGATCGGGGTCGTGGACTGGACGATGTCGTCGACATCCTGAAAGGCCTTGATGCGGGCGGCATCATCGATGATGCCGCGGGCGGCCATGATCTGTGAGTCAACATCAGGGTTCGTGTATTTTGAGTAGTTGTCGCCATTGCCCGTGTAAAAGAGCGAGTAGAGAAAATTCTCCATGATCGGGTAGTCGGCAACCCAACCGAGGCGCCCGATCTGGATCGAACCAGCGGCCATGGCATCGAGGTAAGCCCCCCATTCCATCGAATCAAGGTTGGCCTGGATGCCGATGGCCGAGAGGTCGGCCTGCACCATCTGCATGATGTTGCCATGGTCGCCGCCCGTGTTGAACGAGAGCTTGATCGGGGCCAGCCCCTCGCCGTTCGGATAACCGGCGTCGGCCAAGGTCTGCTTGGCCTTGTCGATATCATAGACCGAGGTCGTCCAAGCGCCATCCCGAAAGCCTTTGATTCCGGGGGGGATAAGACCGCTGGCCGGCTCGCGGGTGCCCTGGAAGATGGTGTCGCAGATGGCCTGACGGTTGATGGCGTAGCTGATGGCCTCGCGCAGCTTTTGGTTTGAGAGCACCGGGTCGGTGTTGTTTACAACGAGGTAATAGGTCGAAGACTCGGGGCCGAGCAGCGTCTGCGTGCCGGGCTGGGCCGTGTAGCCGTCGGGCGCTTCTCCATATTGGGCGACTGTGGCCTCGATCTGCCCTGAAGGGATCTGCACGAAATCGAGGTTGCCGGCCTGAAACTCGGTAAAGGCCGTGTTGACCTCCGAGATGATGTTGAAGTCGCAGCCGTCGACCAGCCCAACATCGCCGTAGTAGTCCTCAAAACGCTTGACCCTGATGTATTGGTCATGCACCCAGCTGCCGTCCATCATAAATGGGCCATTGCCGATCGGCGAGGCCGAAAAGGCATTGATGTCGTCTAAGGCCACCTGCGGCACGGGGCCGAGGGCGGGGTGCGAGATGACATACGGAAAGTCGGCGTAGGCATAGCTGAGCGTGACCTCGAGCGTCTGGTCGTCGATCACCTTGACCCCCGAGAGCTCGGTGGCGGTCTGGTCCTCAAACATCTCTTTGTAGCCTTGGATGGCTGCCAGGTGATAGCTGATCTCTGAAGGCGTGGCCGAGATGTTGGGGTTGCAGAGGCGCTCCCAGCCCCGCTTGAACGAGGCCGCGTCGACCGGGTCGCCATTGTGGAAGGTGGCGCCGTCTTGGAGCGTGAAGGTAAAGACTGTGGCATCGGGCGAGACATCATAGTCGGCCGAGGCCGCCGGGTTCAGTGTTTGGGTGCGATAGTCGTACTCGAGCAGCGAGTCAAAGAGGTTTGCGCTGACCTGCGTGCCTTCTGACTCTTGGAGGTTATAGGGGTCGATGAAGGTGGGCTCGTTGATGTAATACAAGAATGTGCCGCCGGCCTTGCTGTTGCTGGCCGTGCCGCCCGACGTGCCGCCCGACGTGCCGCCGCTGGTGTCATTCGTGCTGCCGCTTGTGCAGCCCGCCAGAAAGGCGGTGCCTGCGATCCCGGCGCCGGCAACCGCAGCGCCAGCAATAAACGTCCTCCGCGTAAGCTTTTTTTCTGCCATAAACATACTTCCTTTCTTTCCGGCAAGGCCAAAGCGTGCCTTGCTGTCTGTGCGGGCCGCTCCCACTCCAAGCGGTATCCGCAGGCTATTGTCCCGGCAAACCTCAGCCCAGCTCGAACTTCTCCAATTATTGTATCTTAATATCTGCTTTTCGTCTAAAACCTTATGGTCTGGTTATTGGTGAATGATCACCGGCGTGCCGATCTGGACCATCGAGTAGAACTGTTTGGCCTTGTCCAGCGGCATATTGATGCAGCCGTGCGAGCCATAGCCGGCCTGCCAGCGTGCCAGGCCGAACGAAGACTGCCAATAGGCGTCATGAAAACCGACGCCGCCGCGGGTGATCTGCATCCAGTATTGGACGGTCGACTCCCACTCATACTCGTCATTGCCGATCAAGGGGCCGCGCAGCTGGGCGGGGCTCTTTTTCATGAAGATCCAGTAGACGCCATTGGGGGTCGAGCGCTGGGGCGTTGGGTAACCGGTCACCACGTCGGTGTCCAGGACCAGCTGGCCGTCCACGTAATACCACATATGCTGCACCGATTGGTCGACCTCGACGTAGGTGTCGCCCCAGTCGGGCAAGGTATGGTTGACGGCGGTTTGGATGTAGATGGGGTCGCGCGTCTCGTGCGTCTGGTTGGCGATGGCCGCGATGATGGCGTCGCGCTCGGCCTGCTCGTCCACGGCCCAGCCGTAGCTTCCGCCACTGACCTCGATCTGCTGTCCGTTGGTCGTCGTAAAAGGACGCGTGGCGCCGACTGTGTCATGGCGCTTGCCAAAGCCGACGAGCCAGTCCTCGAGCTTTTTGACGTTCAGCTTCATCGTGCCGTCGGCGTTCGTGTCAAACCATTGGATGGCCGTGTTGGCGTCTAAGACCTCGGTCTGGTCGCCAAAAGTATAGGTGATCTCAAAGTTCGCATAGGTGTTGAATTCCGAGATGCGGGTCAAGAGCTCGGGGCTGTCGGCCACGACGGTGGGGGCGACATAGGCTTGCGCGAGCTCGAGGTCGCAGGTGTCCTGGCCGCTTTGGATGGCCTCGACAATGGCCGCGCGTGCCTTATCGGGGTCGATCGTGGTGCCCAGGTCCTCGCTTTGGACGACATACGAGCCGTCTTTGAAGACCGCCGTGGCATCGGCCGGCGGGCGCATTTTAGAGGTGTCAAAGATGCCCGAGTCAGCCAGCGCCTGGTCAAGCGCCTGGTCGTTAAAAGCCAGCGCGCTCTGGGTAAACTGAGCCGGCTGGGGCAGAAGCCGGGCCGGCCAGGCCCAGGGGTTCTGGGCAGCCAAAAGCGCATCGAGCTGCCCATCAGGCACATAATAAACGCCCAGCTGGGTAGCGTTCAGATCGACCTCGAGGCCTTCGCGCCCGACGATCGCCAGGGTGTAGTTGGCGGCGTTGTCAGCCAGTTTGGCCTCGGCCTCGGTGGCCGTCAAAAAGCTCATATTGCGGCCGTCGATGGTCGTATTGATCTGAAAGTGGCTCTCAAAGACAACGACCCCGTAAAGATAGGCGGCCAGAAGAACCACAATAACCGCGCCACCGATCAATGCCGCAATTATCTGGTTGGGTAACCTTCTGTGCCTGCTGTGTCTCATGAAAAGCAATTATAGCGATTGATTTTCCGGGGAGAAGCGAAATGCGTTGATTGATCAGGCCAATCTGCTGAACGTGTAAACGCTTTGCGCTAAGCCAAAATAAAAATGCCAGCGACCTGGCGACATTTCGCGAAGGCGAAAAAATGAGAACTGACTATTGACATTACTCGTATGACATCCTAACCTAGAGTGCGGGTTTTATTGGGGGCAATGCTATCGCAATTCCAACTTTCGGAGGTTGACATTGTTCTCGTATAAAACGATCGAAGAGACCGCGACCGAGTGGGGTGTGACACCCCGTCACGTCCAATACCTCTGCCGCGAGGGGCGCATCGAAGGCGCCATCAAGCGGGCCGGCGTCTGGTTTATCCCAGACGACGTGACCAGCCCTCTGAAGAACACGAAATCAGGCGATGAAGGCTTCAAGTTCGTCGGTACCAAAAAAAAGCTCTTCGACAGCGCCATCAAGCTCTTTGCGCACAAGGGCTACGAGAATGTCTCGATCAGCGATATCGCGGCATCGGTGGACATCCGGCAGTCTGCCGTCTACAACCATTTCAAGTCCAAGGGCGAGATCCTCGAGACGATCTATGCCTATTACCGCCACTTGCATGAGTCGTACCGTCCGACCCATGAGAACCTTGAGCCGCTCTTGACCGACGGAAGCGTGGACGACTTTATCAAAAAGGGCATCCACTATGGCTTTGAGTCGGATGTCACCGATCAGATGTCAGACATCACCAAGCTCGTCATCCAGCGCGCCGGCACAGACGAGCAGGCCTCTGAGATCTTTAAAAGCCTCTGCCTGAACGAGCGTATCGCCTTTGTCGAGAGCGGCTTGAACAAGGCCATCGAGGCCGGCACGATCGCCCCCACGAACACGCGCGCGGTCGCCACGCTGGCGGCCTGCGTACGGCTCTTTAGCCTTTCGCTGACCCTGGGCAGGCCCGAGCCGGTCGGCAGCGAAGAGCAGATCAAGATCCTCGAGGATGAGGACGAGCTCTACGGCCAAATCGCCCAACTCGTCTGTGCAGCGCAAAACGCCTAAACAAGAAAGCCACTGCTCTCTCGCGCTCTCGCGCTCTCGCGCTCTCG
>WRFC01000032.1 GCA_009779015.1 Coriobacteriia bacterium
CAGCTTCATATCATCCGCAGCGGCGGCGCCAGCATCGTGCCTGAGGCTGCGCTGAAAACCAAGCTAGAAAAGGGCGTGCCCCTGCGCATCAAGCTCGGCGTCGACCCGACCGCGCCCGACCTGCACCTCGGGCACACCGTGCCTCTGCGCAAGCTGCGCCAGTTCCAGGACCTTGGGCACACCGTGGTCCTGATCATTGGCAACGGCACGGCGCTGATCGGCGACCCCTCCGGCCGCAACACCACGCGGCCGCCGCTCACGGCAGAAGAGATCGAGGCCAACGCCGCCACCTACGTTGACCAGGCCTTTCACATCTTGGATAAAGAGCGCACCGAGCTGACCTGGAACAACGACTGGCTGGGCAAGCTGAACATGGCCGACATTCTGCGGCTCTCGGCGCAGTTCACGGTGGCGCGCATCTTAGAGCGCGACGACTTTACCAAGCGCTACGCCAGCCAGCAGCCGATCTCGCTGCACGAGTTCCTCTACCCGGTGATGCAGGCCTACGACTCGGTGATCGTGCGCGCCGACCTCGAGATGGGCGGCACCGACCAGCTCTTCAACCTCTTGGCCGGCCGCGAGCTGATGGAGAAACTGGGCATGGAGCCGCAGGTCTGCCTGACCATGCCGCTCTTAGAAGGCACCGACGGCGTGCAAAAAATGTCCAAAAGCTACGGCAACTACATCGGCATCACCGACGCCGCCAACGAGATGTTTGGCAAGGTCATGAGCATCCCCGATGAGTTGATGCCCAAGTATTACTACCAGGTCTCGACCTTTGGGCTCGACCAGTCCGAGGCCGTCGAGGCCGGCCTGGCCGACGGCAGCCTGCACCCCAATGTGGCCAAGCGGCGCCTGGCCGCCAACATCGTGGCCACCTATCACGACGCGGCGGCAGCGGTAGAGGCCGAGGCGGCCTTTGACCGCGTCTTCAAGCAACACGAGCTGCCCAGCGACCTGCCGGAGGTTGCCGTGGCGCTCGAAGCCGACGAGGACGGCCTCATCTACCTGCCCAAACTGATGGCCGGCGAGCTGGCCATGGCGGCCTCGGCCAGCGAGGCACGCCGCCTGATCGATGGCGGCGGCGTCTCATTGGCCGGCCAAGCGCTACAGAAGGGCAGCTACAAAGTGGCACCCGAGGCACTGCGCGGCGCCGTGCTGCAAGTGGGCAAGCGCAAGTTCGTGCGCATCGTCTGAGGCTTGCGGGGCGGCCGGGCGCGGCACCGGGCGCGGCACCGGACGGCGCGTGCAACTGCCACGGCGGCCACGGCGGCTACGACGGGCGTGTAAAAAACAAAGACAAGAACAAAGGGGAGAAGACCGTGCTATTCGCAGACATTGACTATCTGGACAGCGATTTTGCCATCCAACACGGGTACGTGGGCGTGACCAACGGGCGCGTCTCGTACATTGGCGCGCAAGAGCCCGCAGATGCTGACTCTTACGGCCAACGTTACTCAGGGCGCGATCGCCTGCTGATGCCCGGGCTCTACAACATCCATGCACATGCGGCCATGACCCTCTTACGCGGCTACGCCGAGAACCTGCGCCTCCAGGAATGGCTCGAAGAGCAGGTCTTTCCGTTTGAGGCCAAGATCACCCCCGAGGCCGCCTACTCGGCCACCGCCTTGGCCATCGCCGAGATGCTGCGCTTTGGCGTGGTCAGCATGTCCGACATGTATTACTTCACCGAAGAACGCATCCGGGCGGTGGTAGACAGCGGCTTCAAGGCCAACATCTGCCCGGCGTTGATGGTCTTTGACGAGGCCACGCACTACCAAGACATGCCCGAGCGCGCCAGCAACGAGCACTATGCGCGCCAGTTCCATGGCGCCGAAGACGGCCGCCTGCGCATCGACCTGAACATCCACTCTGAATATATCTCTAACCCCAATGTCGTGCGGGCGGTCGGCGAGCACGCGGCCGAGCTGGGCGTGGGCACACACATCCACCTCTCCGAGACCCTGCGCGAGCATGAGGAATGCAAGCAGCGGCGCGGCGGCCTGACCCCGGCGGCCTACTTTCAGAGCCTGGGCTTCTTCAACCAGCCTTGCACCGCTGCCCACTGCGTCTATACCGAGCCCGCAGACTGGCAGATCTTGGCCAAAAACGGGGTCACGGTGGCGGCCAACCCGGCCTCTAACTTCAAGCTGGGCAGCGGGTTTGCGCCTATCCCCCAGATGCTGGCAGCCGGCGTCGCGGTCGGCCTGGGCACCGACGGCATGGCCAGCAACAACAACCACAACATGTTCAAGGACCTCTACCTGCTGGCCACGGTCTACAAGGCCGCCAGCGGCGACCCCACGGTCGTCACACCGGCAGAGGCCCTGGCCGCCGCCACTATCCGCGGCGCGGTCGCCCAGGGGCGCTCGGACTGCGGCCGCATCGCCCTCGGCCAGCGCGCCGACCTCGTGGTCCTGAACACCGGCGTCCCCTGGATGCAGCCGGTCAGCTCGCAGCTGAACAACCTGGTCTTCAGCGCCCAAGGCAGCGATGTCGTCTTGACCATGGTCGATGGCCAAGTGCTCTACAAAGACGGCGAGTACACGACCATCGACATCGAGCTGATCATGGCGGCTACCCAAAAGGCCCGCGACCGCATCGTCTCGGAGCTCTGATTTTGGCGCGCGCCTTAATTGCCATGAGCGGCGGCGTCGACTCGTCGGTGGCCGCCCTCTTGATGTGCCAGCGCGGCTACGACTGCACCGGCATAACAATGCGCCTAGTGGAGAAGACATGCGTTAACGCGCCGGCCGGGCAAGCCGAGGTTGGGCCCGCAGTTGGGCAGCCCGAGGCCAGGCTGCCCGAGGTTGGGCCCGAGGCCGGGCCGGCGGCGGTTGGGCAAGGCGCGGCCTGCCAGCCCGAATCCGGGCCGTCCGAGGCCGCAGGCGCCCCCGAGCCCGACGCGGTCGCCGACGCCCGCCGGGTCTGCCAACACCTGGGCATCCCGCATCACACGCTCGAGATGACCGCCGACTTTACCAATCTGGTCATCCAGCCCTTCGTTGCCACCTACCTGCGCGGCCAGACCCCCAACCCCTGCGTCATCTGCAACCAGCGCATCAAGTTCGGTCTGCTCTGGCAAAAAGCCCAAGAGCTGGGCGTGGGCTTTGACGTCTTCGTGACCGGCCATTACGCGCGCTGCCAACGCGACGCTGGCGGCCAGCCGGCGCTGTACCGGGCAAGCGACAGTAGCAAGGACCAAAGCTACGTCCTCTACACCCTCAGCCGCGACCAACTGGCGCGCATCTGCCTCCCGCTGGGCAGCCTGACCAAGCGCCAGGTGCGCGACATCGCCCAAGAGCACGGCCTGCCGGTCGCCCACAAAGCCGAGAGCCAAGACATCTGCTTCATCCCCAATCATGACTACGCCGCCTTCGTCGACCAACAGGCCAACGCCGCCATCCAACCGGGCGACGCTGCCGCCCCACCAGGCAACATCGTCGACCGTCAGGGCAACGTCCTCGGCCAGCACCAGGGCATCCACCACTACACGATCGGCCAACGTAAGGCCCTCGGCATCGCCGCCGGCCAGCCGCTCTACGTACTTGAGCTCAATGCCCCGCGCCAAGAAGTCGTCGTCGGGCGGGCCAGCGAGCTCTATGTGGCCAGCGCCCAGCTCAAAGACCTCAACCTCCAGGCCAGCCTGCCCTTCTCCCAAGCGACCCCGGTGTTGGCCCAGTACCGCTACAACTCTAGCGCCCACCCGGCAACGCTATGCATAGCTGCCAGCGGCCAGGCCGCGCAGGTCAGCTTTGACCGCCCGCAAAAGGCCGTCGCGCCCGGACAGTCGCTGGTCTGCTACATCGGCGACCGCGTTGTGGCCGGCGGCCAAATCACTCGCACCACTCCGGCCACGGCGCCCGCAGAGGCGCCCACCCAGGCATTCGCCCAAGCACCCACCCTGCCACCAGCCCAAACATCCAAGTAAAAAAAGGGAGAAGACATGGCCTATTGCTATGAGTACGCGCGACCGGCTTTGACCGCCGACATCGTGCTTTTCTCGGGCACCCGCCCGCAATACCCAAGCCTCTCGGAAAGCGCTGAAAACGAGGGTGTCGAGGTGCTTTTGGTCCGCCGCAAGAACCCGCCATTCGCGGGCTGCTGGGCTTTTCCGGGCGGCTTTGTTGAAGAAGGCGAGACCGTCGAGCAGGCGGCAGCCCGCGAGCTCGCAGAAGAGACCGGCCTAACTGGCCTGGCGTTGATGCAGCTTCAATGCTTTAGCCAGCCCGGGCGCGACCCGCGCGGCTGGACTGTGACCTGCGCCTTTACCGGGTTTGCCAAAAAAGAGGCCGTGGCTCCCGTGGCTGCCGACGATGCCGCCGAGGCGGCCTGGTTCAAGCTGGCCGACCTGCTGTCCGGGCAGGTAAAACTGGCCTTTGACCATGCCGATATCTTGGCTCAAGCCATTGAGAAGCTGGAATAAGCCTCAGCCAGAAAAAAATATTGAGGGTCCAATAAATCCTGTTATGCTATGAGCTCTGAGCTATTCAGATTGCGTAAAAATGGCAGGAAGGGTTTGATCTTGGAGATATTAGCAGGTGTTCTTGGCTGTCTGGTCGGTGTCATCGGCTTTCTGCCCTATGCCCTGGTTGCTGGCTGGATCCGCAGAAAAGCCGGGGTGCAAGACCGTCGGGTCATGAAGTTCATCGTCCTCATCCCGTTTTTCTCAATTGTCCTGATGCTGGCGGCGATCTTGCTTTTTTGGTGGCTGGCCGCCGATTACCTGGTCATTTTTGCGATCGCCTCTTTGGCGGTCTTTCTCGTGGGCACAGCCTCGACTTCGATGGTCCGGCAAAAAAAGTAGCACGGCCAATAAAAGATTCGGCCCGCAGGGTTCTGCGGGCCGAATGCTAGATAACGATTTTCGCGCTATTGCGGTGCAAGTGACTTACTTTGTCAGTTCCATGAACCAGGCCTGCTCGGCACCAGCCCCATTATTGAACGGGTCAGCAAACCAGACCCCGTCCAGAGCTGTTCCTAAGAACGCACCATTGCTGTAGTGCGAGCCCCAACTCAGCGGAATGGTATATGCCTCATAAGGGATAACCCCGCCAGGAACCGAATCGTCGAGTAAGCCATCCTTCGTAAAGGTCATCGTAAAGAGGATATTGTTCTTCGTGCCAAAGCCGATCGAGACCTCTGAGTAGTTGTCCCAGAACCCGTCAGCGAAAGCCACGAAGTAGTCGCGCTCTTCTCCCGTAACATGCGTTGTGTTGCCGGCATAGCAAAGGACGCCGTAGTCGTTCCACCAGCGGTCATAGTGCTGCGTGGACGGGATCTTGCCCTCGGCGATAGTTGTTTCGGGCGGCGTAGTGTTGGGCACTGCGTCGATCTGGAGCTGATTGGTGAAGGTGATGACATAGTCGGTTCCGTCTTCGGCCGCAAAGTCAACGCTATCGACCGGATTGCCGTTGACGTCAGTTGCCACCAAGATGAAGTATTCGGTGTACGTGAAATCACTGTCCGAGTACGTATTTGTCCAGTTCAGGGGGTCTTCTGAGACGCTGATCTGGTCAAAAGGCTGAGCGGTAACGGTATCGCCCGCCAAGATCGTGCCGCCATTGAAGGTCGCCTGGGTGAGGCCGGGGTAGTCCGAGGGGTCTACGGGCGTGATGCCATCAGCATCCAGCCAGACCTTGTTCACCGTATAGCTGGGGTCGGGCAAAAGCTTTGTGGCAACCAGCTTGTTCGTAAAGACGACAGTGTAGTTACGGTACTTGTCGGCGGTAAAGTCAACCTGGCTGACCCGATGGCCATTGACCGTGATGCTTTGCAGCTCGGTGGTCACCTTGTACTGGATGCCGCCGATCAAGACGATGTCTGACCAGTCGTTCGGATTCTCGCTGAAGTTGACCTCGGTGCCGGCGGGCAGGGTTTGGTTGTCACCGACGACATAGCCGTTGGTAAAAGTCGCGGCCAGTCCGGCTGGCAGTTCATCGTAGAGACCGTTGAGGTTCCAATTCTTGACGATGTTCAAGGTGGCATCGTTGCAGCGGTTTGTAAAGACAATGGTGTAGGTTTTGCCTTCTTGGGCTGTCAGGTCGACGTTGTTGTGATGGCTAACGTCGCCATTGACCGAGACACTGACAAAGTCGTGGCGGTTCACGGCATTCTCTGTAAAGTTGACAGGGTAAGTGTCGTTGGCATAGAGCCGTACCGTGGTCTTGCCCAGCGCATAGCCATTTGTAAAGGTGGCGCTGGCAAAAGCCGGCTTGGTCGTCGGATTGCCGTCCCTATCCAGCCAGACCTTCTGGATATCCACAGTGTAGGTCCGCCAATTGCCGCTGATAAACACCATGTTGATGTTCTTCAGGCTTTCGGTCTGAGCCTTGCCCTTGTTGTCCAGGACCTGGAACTGCTTGGGTATCTGATAGGCGTAGATGGCCTGGCCGTTTATCGTGTCAACCTTTACGCCGCTAGCTTCTGTGATCTGATAATCCCAATAGTTATTGGAGTTCTTGGCGGTGATTACAAACTTTCCGTCTTTGAACCAGCTGAAGACATCCGAACTGACTAAAAGTACGCCGTCATCCTTCTGCTTGTCGTCCCAGCGAAAATAAAGGCCGGGAAAGTCAGCGCTCTGGGCATTGGAGGCGATCTTATCGCCTGATGCGTCAGTGCGTGCCGAAGTATCGGCTTTGAGCTCAAGCCCTTTGCCGCTATAAGAGTCATTCCAACTGAGTTTGATAGCGTTTGGCGCAGGTGCCGCAAAAGCCGATGCCGCAAACACGGCAAAGGCCGCGACCAATGATAGTACGACCAGCCCAATAATTAGAAAACGTGGTTTTACCTTCATTTTCAAAACCTCCCCTTGCGATTCATAGTTGTTGATCAGCCTATTCTGACCAAGCATAAGTCGATCCGGCGCAATACAATATTCCTACTTGCCTCTGTCCATCTGTGTGATATAACAGATTTCTATACAAGTCGATATTGTATGCACGAACAGCTAGAATACGCCCAATTCTAATGAAAAAAAATGGAGCAAATCATCCGTTTTCCATAACCCTCGACCCCCTCACTGGAATCGAAAACCAACAATATATGTCCCCAGCACCTAAAAAATTATGAATATAACCACCATAGTCCAGTATGACCAAAACCCGCATGAAAGTCAAGGCATTCTGTATGCCAAACAACATCTTTGTTGATTTCCTGATAAGTTTCGAGCGCACTGCTGCCGACGCGACTTCTGGCGCAACGAGCAATCCAACCAGCCGATGCCGTATAATAATCAGCTGTCCCGTCGGGGTGTAGCGCAGCTTGGTAGCGCATCTGCTTTGGGAGCAGAGGGTCGCAGGTTCAAATCCTGTCACCCCGACCATCAAAACCGCAGGTAGCCAGCCCGTTTGTGCTTTTGTCAATGCCGCTGATAATGCCTAAACCCCAAAAATGATCACGAAATGATCACGGGCATGTAAGCCCGCTTAGAAATTGACCACGTCCGCGCCGTTCCCGGCCTTTTCCTGTGCCCTCTGCAACAGGCCGCCTATGGCCGCCGCCGCGTCTTCGTCCTTTGCCGGGATAAAGCCCGCGTAAAGGTCAAGCGTCGTTGCGGCTTGACGGTGCCCTAGGCGCTGCTGCACTGTCTTGATA
>WRFC01000033.1 GCA_009779015.1 Coriobacteriia bacterium
GGGCGGGCTTACCCCTGCGACTCGGGCAGGGGCTGCTGCGCTTCTGCCGTCCGGCGCACCCGGCCCTGGCCGCGGCTACGGCTCTTTCCCCGGCTGCGGCTCGAGAAGAACGACGACACGGCGGCCAGCGCCGACAGGCCGGCCGAGATAAAGAACGAGATATGCAGGCTGTTCATGACGGCCGAGGCAATCGTCTGGGGAAAGAACTCCGGGTCCAAGAGCGCAGTCTGGGTGGCGGCCGGCAGGTTGCTCAAGGCGTCCGCCCCAATCAGCGTCTGCATCGGGTCAAAGCCTAAGAAGGTCGAGAAGAGCGCCTCGGTCGGCGGCATCGAGGCCACCTGCTGGACAGTGGCGGCAGGCACACCGGCCGCCTGCATGCCGCTTTGCAAGACCCCGGGCAGCTGGGACGAGAGCCCGGCGATCAAAATGGCAAAATAGAGCGCCATGCTCAGCGCCATGCCCGTATTCTGGATGGTCGCCCGCATGCCCGAGCAGGCGCCACGGTGCTCAGCGGGCACAGAGTTCATAATGGCACTGGTGTTGGGCGCGGCAAACATCCCCATGCCGATGCCGAGCACCAGCAAGACCACGAAAAACGCGCCATAGCCAAAATTCGCTGGCAAAAAAGTCAAAAGGATAAACCCGATCGTGCTCAAGACCATCCCGACCGTAGCTGGGATGCGTGAGCCAAAGAGGTCGGAGATCCTCCCAAAGATCGGCCCCGTGATAAAGAACCCGCCCATCATCGGCAACATGTAAATGCCCGCCCAGAGCGGGGTCGACTCATAGCTGAAGCCATGTAGCGGCAGCCAGATGCCCTGGAGCCAGATAATCAGCATAAACTGGAGGCCGCCGCGCGCGATCGACGATAAAAAGGCGCTGATATTGCCAAAGGCAAACGCCCGGATCTTGAACAAGTTCATATGAAACATCGGCATCTTGACTCTGAACTCGGTAATCGCAAAGGCTATCAGCAGCAAGGCGCCGAGGCTGATGCTTCCGATCACCAAGGGGTTGCCCCAGCCCATGTTGGCTGAGCCGTAAGGCATGATACCCAAGGTCAGCCCGAGGAGCAGGACGGTCAGCCCGATGGCAAAGGTGGCGTTGCCCAGCCAGTCGATCTTCTGGGTCTTGTCCGGCTTGGCCTGCTCTTTGAGCTTCAAATAGGCCCAGACCGTGCCAAAAAGACCGACCGGCACGCTGACCAAAAAGACCAGGCGCCAGTCAATGGCCGAGAGCACTCCGCCCAAGATGATGCCTAAGAGCGTGCCGCCGATGCTCGTGATCTGGTTCAGGCCAAGCGCCGTGCCCCGTTGGTTAGACGGAAAAGCGTCTGTGATGATGGCGATGCTGTTGGCAAAGAGAAAACCGCTGCCCACGCCCTGTAAGAGCCTGAAGATGATCAAGAAGGTCATGCCGGTCGGCCCCGTGCCCGGCGCAAAGAAGAGCAGAATCGAGGCCAGCGTAAAAATCGCAAACCCGGCATTATAGAGCTTGACCCGCCCATAGATATCTGAGACCCGCCCGAACGACACCAAGAAGGCGGCCGTCACGACTGTGAAGCCCATCATCATCCAGAGCATGTACATCGAGCCCTCGGGCGACAGCGGGTTCATGTTCATGCCCCTGAAGATCGCCGGCATCGAGATCAAAATGATATTGGCATTGATCGACGACATCAAGACGCCGAGCGTCGTGTTCGACAGGGCGATCCATTTGTAGTGCAGCTTCTTTTTGTTTTCTTTGTTGTTTTTGCCTGAGTTGTCCAAATTATCTGGCTGATCTGGATGCAGAGAGCGGTCCTCTGCCCCGGTTTTTTCTGGCTGGCCCACCAATTCCTTGCCCAGCCCTGTCATTGTCCAAACATCCCTTTGTCTTGCCTCCAGTATTTTTCCGTTGGCCCACTGGCCGCCTTTGCGAGCCAGTGATCATCTCCTAGTCTAGCAAATGCATTAAGTATGTCAACACATGATATTTGCTAATAGTTAGTATTTTTTTTGACAAAAAATTGTAATCACTGGATAACTCTCATGTTTATGCAAAACGTAATCATACGTGTCCCTCAAGCTAGGGCCTTAGATGCATAAACCCTGGCTTCCAACTACTCTTGGCCAGACAGCCCAAATCGCTGCACCGCGCAAACCTAGACATTTCAAAGGTACAGCTAGAGCACCATTTTTAGTTTTCCTGGGGAGAAAAAATCGTCCATTCGGACGATGTACTCTGCTTGGGCCAAAATCTAAAATTTTTAACGGATGCTTATGCTCTAAACGCAATTGAAATGGAAAAAGAGTTCTTTAAGTATTTGTGGTTGTCATTGGAGGAACCACTATGCAACTGAATAGGCTGCTTAATTACTACGATTTTCAATAATTGATCTGTCGGCGGCGGGTCTTGCTATGGCATTTTTCGGCCATAGCTTTTGCCATCTTTTTCAGATGGCGCAGATCTGGGAAATCGTACAAAGTGAGGGGTCCCTGAATAAGGAGTAAATGCAGATGAAACGTAGCCAATTTCTACACAGCCGGGCAATACCCGACAAGCCGGTGGGGCATCGGAGGGTCTCGCGCTTAAGACACGCCTCAGTTCGCCCACGCAGCAGAGGGGCGTCGATGCCGGGGGCAGAACATTCGGTGTTCTATCACTTTGGGACGACCATCTTTGCCTTGATCTTGGCTTTTAGCTTGATCCCCAGCCGTTTGATCTTTGCAAACTCGGACAACGCGGCTGCGCCTGAGACTGCGGCCGCAACTGCCGTATCGGGCACAGATACCAGTACGCCTGGGTCGGCGGATAGCGCAACGGCCAGCACAGCGGATAGCACAACGGCCAGCGCTACATCCGATGCGGCGGCCAATGCGGCGCCTGGCGTTGCCGCCAGCAGCCCGGCCGCCTCGTCCCCGACGGGGCCTGATGGCCTCTCAGCGACTTCGGACGACAGCACCGGCACGGCCTCAGCTGCCCAACCCGACGCCTCGGCCGCAACTAGCGCTGCCTCAGACAGCCTGGCGCCCGCCGGCACGGCCGCTAGCGCAGGCAACAGCGCGGCGACGGATGCTTCGACGGCGGCCAACGCCGACACCAGCGCCAACGCCAACGCCGACGCCAACAGCACCAACGCCGACACCAGCGCCAGCACCAACGCTGACACCAACAACGCCGCCGCCAACAGCAATAGCGCCGGCGCCCCAACAGCGGCCACCTCTGCCCTTGACCAGGCCAGCCTCGCCCTTGACCCCGGCGCAGCGGCCCTGCCCGATGTGGCCAACGGCCCCACAGGCGGCATCCAAACCGAGTCGGCTGACCAGTACAGCGTGACCTTTGACCCCAACGGCGGCTTTAGTGCGGCAGCGACAAGCACCCAGACCTATTACTCCGGGGATGAAGTGACTGTCTCGTTTGCCGCTGACCAGATTCCGCACAAGGCCGACATGAGCGGCTCTTATGACTTCCTCGGCTGGGCATTCGCCCAAGACGCGAGCCAACCCGACCTCCAAGCCAACGGCACGACAACCTTTACCATTACCCAAGACACGACGCTCTATGCCGTTTGGGGCGGCCTCACCCCGTATGCCGGGATCTCGCCGGCCAGCGCCGAGGTCGATATCCATATGCATGACGCCATTGGGTATACGATCTACTTCTATATCCTCTTGCCTGACTACTCGGGTATCGACCCGGCCGACCTGAAGGTCGTGGACAGTGTCACCTACTACGTCCAAGTGCTGACTTGCACAAGCAACCTGACAACTGACACGACAATCTTGTCCGGCACTGGTGAATTGGCCTTTGCCGAGGTCTACCGCACTTCAGACGGCAATCTGGTCGAGCGCATCGGGCCGGACCTGATCGGCCACGTCAGCAGCAGCACGGCGCACCTCACAAGCGATGGCACGATGGGGGCGAGCGGTCGGATTCTGCTGAATACCGGTGATATCAACTTCTGGTACATGCATCCGCTCTCGGGCTCGACCACCCTGGCCTTGCAGGCCAAAAAGTCGACCATCGGCACCAACCTGCAGGCCGCGGCCGGCTTGTTTGAGTTCGCGCTCTGCGACGAGCACGGCAACCCGGTCAAAGACAGCCAGGGCAATCCGATCGTTGCAACCAACAATCCTGATGGAAGCATTGTCTTTCCCAATATCAACTATACCCAAGCCGATATGGGCAATATCTATACATATACTGTGAAGGAGACCGGCTTCAGCCCGAATATCTCGTCTGCTGATCAAAATGGGTGGACGCTGGACAACCAGGTCTATACAGTCCAAGTCCAAGTCATCTCTGATAACGGCCTGGTTGCCCAGGTCATCTCGGTCAACAACAGCCCCGTGCAGCCTGATAACTACTCAGCCAGCATCGTCTTTACCAACACCTATGCGGCCTCGACGTCTGTGGTCTGGGCGGCCAAAAAGGTCGCTGTCGGCCATAGCCTGGCAGACGGCCAGTTTACCTTTGGCCTGTATGCCGAGGGCAGCTCGACTCCGCTCAGCACAGCCACCAACCAAGGCGGCGACATTACCTTCAGGCCTATCAGCTATCAGACTGATGGCACGTACAACTATACGATAAAAGAGATAGACACTGGAACATATCCTGCCGGGTGGACAATAGACACAAATACATACCAAGTCAGGGTCATCGTTTCAGGCCATGGCGCTACCGCCACAACGCAATACTACCAAGCCGACATGGGCCGCTGGGTGGCCTATGACCCGGCCGACATCGTCTTTACCAACACCTACAGGGCCGCCCCAGCGACGCTCATTGTGTCCGCCATCAAAGACATCAACACCGGCACCCTGAGAAGCGGCATGTTCTACTTTGAGCTGCTGGACAGCAACGGGACCGTTTTGCAGACCCGGTCGAACAATGGCACACATGTCACCTTTGACGCCATCACCTTTACAGCACCTGGCACCTACACCTATACGGTGCGCGAGGTCCCCAGCACGCTGCCGGGCTGGACAAGCGACAGCAAGGTCTATACGGTCACGGTGGTCGTCGAGGACATCGACGGCCAGCTGACCATCACCGGCCCCGATCCCGGCACTGGGTCAAACCCCACGCCCGGCCCCAGTTACTACTACACTGATGAGAACGGCGATCAGGCTGCGACCTGCGAATGTGTCGGCATCGTGTTTGACAACACCTACGCGGCGGCAGGCACTTGGTCGCCTGCGGCGACCAAGGCCGTAGTCGGTACGACCCTGGCCGCAACTGCCGGGCTGTTTGACTTTGCCGTGCTAGACAACAGCGGCAACGTCGTCTCGACCGGCACCAACGCTGCCGACGGCAGCGTCTCGTTCACGCCCATCGCTTACAGCCAGGACGATATCGGCCAGACCTTTAATTACACTATCAAAGAGACGACTTCAGGACTGGCCGGTTGGACGCTGGACACGGCAACCTACGCCGCTCGGGTGACTGTCTTAGATAACGGCAACGGTACGCTCTCGGCCAGGGCCGAGTACCAGACCGGCACCTCTTGGGCTGCCTACGACCCCTCGCAGGTCGTTTTTACGAACAGCTACACGGCGCCCAGCACCGACTTTACGCCCCAGGCGACCAAGGTCGCTATGGGCAAAGACATGGCCGCAGGCCAGTTTGACTTTGCGCTCTACAGCTCGGACGCCAATGGCAACTACAACGCCACCAGCGGCCTGCTCGGGACAGCGACCAACAGCACAGGCGGTGCCAGCAGCCCCGTGAACTTCTCCAAAATCACTTATACGTCTGCCGGCACCCGCTACTACGTGATGGCCGAGACCAGCGCGAGCGGCCACGGCTGGGCGGCCGATGCCTCTAAGTACCTGATCAAGGTCGATGTCACAGATGACGGCTTTAGCTCGTTGCACACGACCGTGACCTACTCGGTCTGGGATGCCACTTCTGGGGCATCAGGGGCCTGGGTGGCCTATAGCAACTATCTGCCTGTCTTTACGAACACCTACCAGCCTGCCCCGGCGCAGCTGATCTTATCGGCCACCAAGACTATCAACAGCGGCACCCTGAGAAGCGGCATGTTCACTTTTCAGCTGCTGGACAGCAGCGGGGCCGTTTTGCAGACCAAGTCGAACAACGGCACGCATGTCACCTTTGATGCCATCAGCTTTACGGCGCCCGGCACTTACACCTATACCGTGCGCGAGGTTGCGACCGCGCTGCCCGGCTGGACGAGCAGCAGCAAGGTCTATACCGTCACGGTCGTCGTCGAGGACATCGACGGCCAGCTGACCATCACGGGGCCCGACCCCGGCACTGGGGCAAACCCCACGCCCGGCCCCAGTTACTACTACATTGATGAGAACGGCCAGCAGACTGCGGCCTGCGAATGCCTGGGCATCGTGTTTGACAACACCTACGCGGCGGCCGGTGCCTGGACGCCTGCGGCCACCAAGGCCGTGGAGGGCACGACCCTCTCTGCCGCCGCCGGGATGTTCAGCTTTGCCGTGCTAGATGCCGAGGGCAACGTCGTCTCGAGCGGCACCAACGCGGCCGATGGCAGCATTGCCATGACGCCCATCCCGTACACCCAGGCCGACATCGGCCAGACCTTTAATTACACTATCAAAGAGACGACTACGGGCCTGTCTGGCTGGACGCTGGACACGGCCGTCTACAACGTCCGGGTGACGGTCCTGGACAACGAGGACGGTACGCTCTCGGCCCGGGCCGAGTACCAGACCGGCACTTCTTGGGCCGCCTACGACCCCTCGCAGGTCGTCTTTACGAACAGCTACATGGCGCCCAGCACCGACTTTACGCCCCAGGCGACCAAGGTTGCCGACGGCAAAGACATGGCTGCGGGACAGTTTGCTTTTGCGCTCTATAACGCGGACGCGGCCGGGGACTATGACGCTGCCAGCGGCCTGGTCGGCACGGCGACGAACAGCACGGGCGGCGCCAGCAGCCCCGTGAACTTCTCCAAAATCACTTACACGACCGCCGGAACGCGCTACTACGTAATGGCCGAGACCAGCACAGACGGCCAGGGCTGGACGGTTGATACGGCCAAGTACCTTGTCAAGGTCGATGTCACGGACGACGGCTTTAGCTCGTTGCACACGACCGTGACCTACTCGGTCTGGGATGCGGCCACGGGGACATGGGCGGCCTATAGCGGCTTTTTGCCGGCCTTTACGAACACCTACCAGCCTGCCCCGGTGCAGCTGGTGCTGACGGCCACCAAGGGCATCAGCGCCGGCACACTAAACAACGGCATGTTCTTCTTTGAGCTTTTGGACAGCAACGGGGTCGTCTTGCAGACCCGATCGAACACCGGCACCAGCGTCACCTTTGTCGCGATTGCCTTTACGGCGCCCGGCACCTACACCGTCACAGTCCATGAGGCCGCCACCACGCTGCCCGGCTGGACGATCGACCCGCGCTCGTACACGGTCACAGTCACCGTCGAGGACGTTGACGGCCAGCTGGCCATCACCGGCCCCGGCCCCAACTTTGGCCCCAGCTACTA
>WRFC01000034.1 GCA_009779015.1 Coriobacteriia bacterium
CACTGGTAGATCGCGTGTTTTCTTCTCCCCTATTTTTTCAGGCAAATGAGAATCATTCATCTGGAGTCATTTTAGGCAGAATCTGACTTTCGACTGCCACCGAGCTGCTTATCGGCTTATCGCGGTCAGGCGGTCAGGCGGCCAGGATGGGTGATGTTCGGATTCGAGACGGTCCACCATTCCAAGTAGCCTCAAGACAAAGAGGGACGACGGCGATTTTACCCGCTTTCGGCAGGGGGGCACCGGGTGCGCCCTCCGCTGGTATTGCCCAAAAAGGGCGGCAAAAGAAAAAGGGAGAAGGGTCGGCGGCCTGCCGCGCGGGCCGCCACGCGAGCGTAGTCCCTTTTCTGAGACCAGAGCAGCGGTTTTTGCTTCAAATTTCGACTTGTGTACGCCATTTCGGCCAGATTCCGCCCAAACCGCCCTAAAATGGGGCGGAAACCAGCGTAAAACAGGTGTAACCGGCGGAATGGCGTACACAAGTCGAAATTTGAAGCAAAAAGGGCACCTCCCGTCTCATTTTGGCGCTTTTTGTGCGCAGTATGCCTGCCCGCCCCGCCCCGCCGCGCTCCCCCGCTGCCCGCCCCGCCCCCAGGCACCGGGGCACCGGCGTGCCCCCGCCCTTCTCCCCGCTTTCCTTTGCCGCCCTTTTACCGAGCCGCATAGACGGGGCGCCCGGCAGCCGCGGCGCCCCCGCGCAGGGCAGCCGTCAAGACCAGATTGGTAAAAAGACGCAGGAAAAGCGCCTGCGTCTTCATACTGCCATTTTTCGGGCAGACCGATGCCAACCCTGGTCAAACTCACCCAAAACCGTCATTTGGATGCCTTTGTACCAGATTTTGCCGTCTGCTTGCCGCGCGGCTGCCGCGCGGCTGCCTTGCGGAGGCGGCAGGGGGAGGGGTTTGGCGGGACGGATGCGGTGGAGGGCGGCGCGAGGCACCTGCCTTACCTGCCTTACATGCCGTAGGTGTTGCCGTAGACCAGGAGGGGCAGGGAGATGACGAACTTTGAGCCTTCGCCGAGCTGGCTGAAGACCTCGATGGTGCCGGAGTGGCGTTGGACGATCTCGCGGACGAGCGAGAGGCCGAGGCCGAGGCCAGAGCTGGTGCGCGAGTGGCTGGAGTCGACGCGCCAGAAGCGCGTGAAGATCAGCTCTTGGTTCTCGGGGGCGATGCCGATGCCGGTGTCGGCCACCGTGATGATGGCGCGCGGGCCATCGACGCGGACCTGGACTGTGACCTTGCCGCCGGCCGCCGTGTATTTGATGGCGTTAGAGAGCAGGTTGCTGAAAGCACGGCTTAAGAGGTTGATGTCGCCGAGCACCTCGACGTCGGGGTCAGAAATGTACTCCAAGGCCAGGTCGGAGTCTGCGGCCTTGATCTGGTGGGTCATGACGAGGTCGCTGAGCAAGAGGCTGATGTCGATTTGGCTGTGCCGCAGCTGGGTGCTGCCGCGTTCGAGGCGCGCCAGCTCAAGCTGTGCGTTCAAGGCCTCGCTCAAGCGGATGACCTCGCGGTTGACGGCCAAGAGCTGGCTCTCGCTGGTCGGCAGCACGCCATCGATCATGCCCTCTAGGGTAGCCTGGATGGCGGTCAGCGGCGAGCGCAGCTCGTGGGCGACATCGTTGATCAGCTGCACTTCGTTGAGGCGGGCCTGTTGAATGGTCTCGAGCAGCTCGTCGATGTCGCTGCCCAGTTTGGAATAGAGGTCTTCGCCGGTCATGTTGATGCGTACGAGCAGGTCGCCGTCGATGGCCTCTTGCAAGATGCCCCGGAACTGGCGCAACGGGGACAAGAGGTGCCAATAGATGGGCAACGAGACCGCGACCGTGAGCAGGGCACTGATGAGGCTGATGATGGCGATTACGACAAGGGTCTGCAGGCTGATGGCCCCGCCTTGCCAGAGCGCAAAGGCCACCAGGCAAAGGGCAGAGAAGACAAACCCCACTATGGCCATGTTCAGCGATGCGATGCCCCAGAAACGGGCGCGCCCCCCACGGCCTTTATCGTTTTTTCGGCTTGACATCCTTTACCTCACCCACCCCCCTATTGGTCTGTACCCTGGCTCTCGCCCGAGGGCAGACGATCTTTACCCGAAGCCACCCGGCCTCGGCTTCAGCCGCCCGGCCATGGCCTGCGGCCGTCTGGCGTCAAGCCGTTAAAAGCTCGGCTTGACGGCGGAATTCGGCTTCATAAAGCGATAACCGATGCCGTGGACCGTAAACAGCCAACGGGGCTCGGCCGAGTTGTCGCCCAGCTTGGCCCGGAGGTTTTTCATATGCGAGTCAACGGTGCGCTCGTAGCCCTCGTAGTCGTAGCCAAAGGCCTTCTCGATCAGCTCCATGCGCTGATAGACACGCCCCGGAAAGCGCGCCAGGGTCAGAAGCAGGTCGAACTCGCTTTGCGTGAGTTTGACGTCGTGGCCATCGACCGAGACTTGGTGCGTGGGCACATCGATGATCAGGCCATCGAACTCCAAGACGTCGCGCTGCGGCTCGGTAGAGTTGCGCGACCGCCTGATCAAGGCCCTGACCCGGGCCATCAGCTCGCGCGGCGAGAAGGGCTTGGGCACATAATCGTCGGCACCCAACTCCAACCCGTCGATGCGGTTGTCCACGCTGGTCTTGGCCGTCAGCATGATGACCGGTACATTGGAGCGGTCGCGGATGAACCTGATGACTTCTTCGCCCGTAATGCCAGGCAGCATCAGATCAAGTATGACCAGCTGAAAATTGCCGTTGGAGAACGCATCGACTGCGGCCCGGCCGTCGCCAACCGACCGTACCAGGTAACCTTCCGCGTGCAGATAAGCCTCCACTGAGTCCCGAATCGCGATCTCGTCTTCAACAAGCAAGATACTAGGCGTTTCAAAAGGCACTCTATCACCCACTCCCGTATGCAGGTGCCCCCATTTTTTAATAAGTTCGTGCTTATAAAGTCTCCCGCCAAATAAACAATGTTGCTTCCTAGCATATCACTTTGGTCAATAGTTGCGCAAAATGAAAAATCTTTGAAATTTGTAAATATTTAAAATTTTAGTGGAGAAAACATATATTTTATCTGGTTTCATCATTCAACGCTATTAGTTAGGTGTAAATATCCTCACTATCGTTGCCTGTGTAATGTTTGCTGTGGTCGCTTTGGTGTTTGTATAAAGGACGATGCGGTCTACCGCCCCCCAGCCTGACGGCGCATCACCGTAGTCTTCACAGTCCGAAGGCGGGGTTATCAGGCAGTAGCTTTTATTTGCGACATCAAGGCCGACCACGCTGAGCGATGATTTGAGCACGGTCAGCTGGCCGGCAGTTGCGCTGATGGCCAAGGCGGCCGCAAAAGGCGGCCGGGGAAAGAACAGCCACTGTGCGTTGGCCAGCTCTTGATACGTGCCATATGCGCCAATGCCGCCGACTGCGGTATAGGTCGCCTCGATGCCAAAGGCAAAGCCAGGGTCGAGGTAAATGGCGTCTGAGACCTTCATCGACTGGGGCATGATCTCAGAGGCCACGGGCTGGTCATCATCCACCGAGAGCGCGGCCAGCCGATAATAGACGTTCTTGCTATCGACGCGCGGCACAAAACTGAGGACTTTGCCCGAGGCCAGGGGCTGTGTGGACATCCGCCCATGCGACGTGTAAACGATATAGGGGGCCTGGGCGCCTAAGACGGCGGCCTTGAGATAGGAGTTCTGGTACTGGGCGGCGCCACTGGCATTAGGCATGACCTGCCAGTAGACCTTGGCGCCGCTGACGCAGAGCTTGGGCACCTCGTAATCTGACGTGCCCTGATCGAGCAAGGTGGGGTCGCCCAGCGCTGCCCCGCTCAAGCTGGCCGCATAGACCTGCCAGGCTTGGCTAGAGAGGTCGAACTCGGTCCAGACCAGGGCGCTCTCGCTGGCCCGGGCGTCATAGAGGATGGCGTCGGCGAAGGCGGCGGACGTGGGCGTGGCGGCGGCGGCCGTGGCGGTGGAGCTGGGTGTGGCGGCGGTGGCCGCAGCGGCGGCGGCCGTCGTGGCCGCGCTCGCTCCGACTGACCCGTGCAAGATATCCTCCATCTTGCCCGTATCGAGGTCGAGCAGGGCAAAGTAGACGAGCTCTTTGCCCTCGCCGGCCGGCGCTAGAACGAGCGCCGTGCTGGGTGTCGCCTGGTAGAGCAGGCAGCCCCGGGGCAGCTGGTAGCTGGCGCTCTGGACCAGGTATGTCTCTAATGGGACCTCGGTAAAGCCTGTGCCGTCGATCAGCTGATCGGTGCTGACCGCTATCGTCGTCAAGCCCGCGTCAGTGCTGCTGTCGGTGATCACGGCCGCGTCGCCGGTGGCCGCAGCACTGCTGGCCGGGCCGCCACAGGCCGCCAGCTCAGCGGCCGCGCCGACCCCCAAGGCCGCCGCCCCGAGGCCGAGGCCGGCCTTCAAAAAATCGCGCCGATTGATCTTTGGGCTATCCACTCTGCCCGCCTAGGGCGCGCGCCCCAATGTCGCGCCGGTAGTAGATGCCCTCAAAATCGATGTAAGACAGGGCCTCGTAGGCCAGCTTTTGCGCCTCGGCCAGATCCGGGCCAAGCGCGGTCACATCAAGCACGCGTCCGCCGGCCGTAAAGAGCCCGCCGTCTTGGCCCAAGCGCGTGCCGGCCTGATAGACCTTGACGCCCGGGATGGCCTCGGCCGCGACCACCCCCGCAATCGGCTTATCGGTCTGGTAGCTGCCCGGGTAGCCGCCCGAGGCCAGCACCACCGACAAGGCGGCCTCGCAAGACCACTCTAGCTCGAGGCCGGTGGTGTCTTGGGTGGCCACCAGGTACATCAGCTCAGCCAGGTCGCTTTGTAATAAGGGGAGAAGGACCTGGGTCTCGGGGTCCCCAAAACGGGCGTTGAACTCTAAAAGCTTGGGGCCGTCGGCGGTCAGTATAAAGCCGCCGTAGAGCACGCCCCGGTAGTCCAGGCCTTCTTCTTGGAGCCCCCGGACGGCGCCCTCCATGATGGCCAAGATGGCCGCCTCGGTCTGGGCGCTGATTTGCGGGACGGGGGCATAGACGCCCATGCCGCCGGTATTGGGGCCCGTATCGCCCTCGCCGACGCGCTTGTGGTCCTGGGCGAGGGGCATCGGCAAGAGCCGCCGGCCATCGGTAAAGGCCAGGCACGAGCACTCCGGCCCGGTCAGGCGCTCTTCGATGACCACCTCTGAGCCGGCCGCCCCAAAGCGCCCGCCAAAACAGGCCTCAACGGCCGCAGCGGCCTCGGCATCGCTCTCGGCCACCGTCACCCCCTTGCCGGCGGCCAGGCCGTCGGCCTTGATGACGATGGGGGCATGGTGCGTGGCCAAAAAGCCCAGCGCGGACTCTAAGTCTTGAAAGCCGCCCCAGGCCGCCGTGGGCAGGCCGTGCCTGTCCATGAACCCTTTGGCAAAGCGCTTAGAGCCCTCGAGGCGGGCGGCGGCCGCGCTGGGGCCAAAGACGGCGATGCCGGCCGCCCGGGCTGCATCGGCCACGCCGGCCACCAAAGGGGCCTCGGGGCCGATGACCAAGAGGTCGACCTCTAGCTCTTTGGCCTTTTGGGTGACTGCGGCCGGGTCCTCGATGGCCAGGCTGATATTCTTGGCAATCTGCCCGGTGCCGCCGTTACCCGGCGCCACATAGAGCTTTGAGACCAGGCGCGAGGCCGCCAGGGATGCAGTAATAGCATGCTCGCGCCCACCGGAGCCTAAAACCAAGATGTCCATTGCGCACTTCTCCCGAATTCAATTGGCTAGTCAGATAGCTGCGACGTTCAGAGCGTTGGCCGAGCGGACGAGCGCAGCAGTTGTTCGGCGATTTGTTCTATCGAAAGAGTATAACGTTGCCGCGAGGGCAGCGAATTAATAAAGACCTTACCGTAACCTTTGCTGAGCAGCCGGGTGTCGGCCAGGACCAGCGCACCGCTGTCTTCAGAGCTGCGGATCAGGCGGCCCGCCGCCTGTTTGAGCTCGATCACGGCCTCGGGCAGGGCGTAGCGGCGCCAGGCATCGGGCTCGCGCAGCGAGCGCTCGCGGTTCAGCGGCTCGGTGGGGCGCGAGAAGGGCAGCTTGGCAATGACCACGCAGCGCAGCGTCTCGCCCGGCGCGTCAAAGCCCTGCCAAAAGCTGCGCAAGGCAAACAGCGAGAGCTCGCGGTCCTTCAGAAAATCCTCGGCCAGGTGGCGCGATTGCGCGGTCGAGCGCTGGCAGCGCAGGTCGAGGCCGACGTCGCCCAGGCGCGGGCGCAGGCGCTCGTAGAGCCGCTCCATCTCGCGGCGGTTGGTAAAGAGCGTGAGCACGCTGCCGCCCATGGCCTGATGCACGCTGAAGAGCAGCTCTTCGAGCGCCTCGGCATAGCCGCGTTGGCTGGGCTCGGGCAGGTCCGTGGGCAGGTAGACGGCCATCTGGCGGTCAAAGTCAAAGCTCGACGCAAGCAGCAGCGTGCGCCAGCTGGCGGGCGGCAGGCGGTCGAGGCCGACATTGTGCGCAAAGTAGTCGAAGCTGGTCCCGGCGGCCAATGTGGCCGAGGTCAAGATGACGCTCATTTCTTGGGGATAAAAGCGTTCGGCCAACTCGGCCCCGACATCGAGGCGGGCGGCCAGCAGGCTGTCGGACTGCCTTTCGGGGCGGCGGTCGAGCTCGGCCGAATAGACGTAATCGGGGTCGTCGCCGTTCAAGACCAGGTTGAGGGCGTAGAGCTCGCGGCCGAGGCTGGCGGTCAGGCCGGCCAGGTCGGCCTGCAGGTCGATCAGCTCTTCAAACTGGTTGGCCAGGGCGGCGATGGTCTGGCAGTCTTTGCCCAGCTCGGCCAGACGCCGCGAGAGCGCGCTGCCGCTGGAGTAGAGCAGCCCCCAGGGGGCGGTGGCGCGGATGCGCTGGTCGATCCAGAGGTCGACCCGGTCGTAGCCGCTGGACTCGGCCAGGCTGGCGAGCTCTTTGAGCTCGCTAAAAAACGAGCCGCTGATGGCCGGCAGGGCGGCGGACTCGGCCAGGCAGGCGTCGGCCCGCCCGACTAAGAGCGAAGAGCCGGCCAAGGGCATGGCCTGGTCGCGCAGTTGGGCGAGCAGGCCGTGCGCCGAGAGCAAGGCCTCGAGGATGTTGGCCAGGTCGCGGGCGCTTAAAGCCTCGCTCAGCTGGTCGCGCGCCTCGGACTCCATGCCGTGCGCCTCGTCGATTACCCAGTGCCGGACCGTCGGCAAGATTCCGCCGTCGGCCACCACGTCGCAGAAGAGCAGCGCCTGGTTAGTGACCACGATGTCGCTGGCGGCGGCCATCTGGCGGGTGCCATGGAGCAGGCAGTTCTTGTAGTAATAGCAACGGTGCTTGAGGCAGTCGTCGGCGCTGGCCACGTAGTCGAGGCGCGAGAGGCGGGCG
>WRFC01000035.1 GCA_009779015.1 Coriobacteriia bacterium
GACAGAATGCTCAACGGCTACTTCTTGGTTCTCGCGGGCCTCATCGATCTTGCCCAACGGGAGAAGTTCGGCCCAGTTCTCGCAGGGGCCGTCGGGATGTGTATATGTCCCCAAGTTCGGCATAGCGCCGTAATATACAGGGATGATCGTGTTTTGCTGCGCATGGCGCATCGCGCACATCTCGTCATAGACAACCGGCTTGATGGGTTTGAAGCTGTAATCGATATGCGCAAGTTCGGCGGTGTCCATGCAGAGGATCTTCTCGTCTACTGCAAGTGCTGAAGTACGGTCGATGCTGACGCCGCAACGAGTGGATACCTTCAAGGTACCCTCATCATTTGAAACAACTACCTCTTTACCTGGCTCGACTGACGCAAACTTACCTTCCCACGTGCAGAGTTCCAATAGGTAGTCTCGTTCGGATTCTGTAAGCGGATTAATCTTCCCACGACTAGCTGCGTCTTCTGTACCAATCTCGATTTGTTCCTTGATTTCATCTTTCGTCATGTAGTCACTAAAGCCATCTCCATAACGAATGAAATACTTATCGGCCATGGTACCTCCCTTCTATACATTTTTGTAGGATTAAAACCCAAACTTTATGCTCAGACCCTCCCTTCGCAAATAATATAAGGCTTGCTTTCTAATTGCTACCACCAGCAAGTGTAACTTCATAAATTAGAAATTTATTGTGATTCGTTGATAGTGTTTTCGTGATTTTTTGACCTTGACAATATAAAAAGAGCCCGGCAGCTTGCTTTACGCTCGCTGCCGGGCCCAATCGTCTAGCCTTTGATCAGGCTAAACTCAGACTTATTTCTTGAAGTAGTCCAGACCAAGGCCGGCCAGGGTGGCGCAGGCTTTGTCATAGACCTCAAGGTACTCGTCGGTCGGCACGATCGCGGTCGTGTCGTAGCACTCATCAAACGGCTTGCCCTTGGGGGCAGTCTTGTAGTCCTTCTCATAAAGGGCGACGAGCCTGTCCAGAACATCGTTGACCTTGCTCAGCTCCATACCGGCCACGGCATGGCAGGCTTCGGCCATCATGCGCGCTTCGAGGCCTGTGTGGAAGTTCGTGCGCACGCCCTTGGCCGAAGCGACACCAGACACGATCTCGCGTCCGCTGGCGGTATCGGTAATGGCTTGTGCGGCGGTCTCGAGCAGGCACATCTCGGTGCAGGGGCCGGCCAGGGTGTAATACTGGTTGCCCAGCATCAGGTGGGTGTTGGAATCGATCGCACGGGCGGCGTGGCCGGCGACAGCAAGAGCCTCTCTGGCTGTCGTGATGCCCCACCGGATGTGGATCGGACCATCAAGGTGCCAAGAACCATGGGCCATAACAAATGAATTTATGGTTGTTGCTACATCGACGATGGTCGTCTCCTCGAGACCACCCGCATAGCCGCCATAAATTGGCATTTGCTCGACCATGATTACGTTGCCAGAATTGATATAGTGCGCAATGCAGGTCAGCGCATTGATATCAATTTTCAGCTCGTTCAGCTGGGATGTCTCATGGCTGTCACAGGGACGCATGCCAAAGTTGAAGTCTCCAGCAATAACGCCGGCTGCGCTGAGCGAAGTCTCGCTCCCCTACAACCCCATCCCAGGCCGACCGGCCCGCATGGTTGCCGAACGGATGCCGATGCACTCAGCCCGCACTGCGGCGATCTCATAGGGGCTGTTGGGTGTCGGGTCTTTTCCGTTGATCTTCTGATAGACGCCATTGACGATGCAGTCCACGAGGCCCTCTTGGGCATAGGACTGATGGATGGCGACAAACTGCTCTTCGCTGCAGGGGGCACCAGTCGGGCCGCCCTGGATGTACGGAGGCTTGGGATCGTCAAATGACCGCGGGGTCATGACGATGGCGTCGGTGTCCTCACCGATGACGACCCTATAAGGGGCGGCTTCGATGCCGGCCAGAATCTCTTCGCGCGTGTATTTGATGACGCGACCGGTGTCAGTACAGTAGATGCCGCACTGCTCGAGCATATCGATGCCAGCCTTAAAGAGGTTGTTGATCAGCTCGGGATCCTCGGGGATCATGACCTTCTTGTCCATCACGATGTTGTACTTCTGCTTGAGGGCAGCGGCTGTCTCGGGGATAACTACGCTGTCCCACTCCAGCTCGGTCATCTTCTTGCCGGTCTTGGCCCGGTCATAAAAATCGTAAACGTTGATCTTCCTCTTAATTGCCATAAAGATTACGCCCCTTTCTTATCTTTCAGGAGCTCCATGGCGAGCTTGACGGCACCAGGGGCTGTCTCGGCATAACCATCAGCGAACTCCATTGCCCACTCTTCGGTGACGGGGGCGCCGCCGAACATGCACTTGAACTGGTCGCGGACGCCCAGCTCTTCAAGCAGGCTGACGATCTCTTTCATGGCCGGCATCGTCGTGGTCATCAGCGCCGAGCCCGCAATGATGTCTGCGTTCTCTTTTTGCGCGACTTCGACGACGTGGTCGACCGGCACGTTGCAACCCAGATCGATAACTTCAAAGCCATTGGCGCCAAGCATCGTGGCGACGAGGTTCTTTCCAACGGTGTGGATGTCTTCTTGTACCGTATGGATGACGACCTTGCCGCGTGAGGCCTTAGCCTTATCCTCTTCGCTCATGCCTTCCATAAGTATCGTGATTGCTGACTCGAAGACCTTGCCGGCCAGAAGCAGCTGCGGCACAAACGCCTCGCCGTCATCAAACCGGTCGCTCAGAATCCCCATGCCTACAGCTAGGCCCTTGTCCACCGCTTCGGTCAAGCCGATTCCGGCCGCCACGGCTTCGGTGGTGGCAGCAGTACCGTCTGCCACATCGCCGTTTACAACGGCATCTCTTAATCGATCAAAGATCTCTTGGCTCATAACACATCTTCTCCTTTGACAACGCATAACGTAGGCCATCTATCACGATCGGCTACGTTATCGCTCCGTCCAATAAAAATTCTCGGAACCACTTATGTTCTAAGGTTTCTTCTAAAGCCTCCCTTCTGAAATACACCCAAGGCTCTTTTTAGTTGCTACCGTGTTCGATAGTAACTAATAAGCGACTACCGTGTATTGTGATTCATTGATTCTCTTTTTGTGATCTTTTTTACCTGCGAGCCTTTTTGAGCGACCGCAAATTTGCTCACCAGCGAGTTTTTAGGACTTATTTTCGCTTGTTCTACCAGGGCATTCGTTGATTATTTGGGTTTTCTCCGAAATAGTATCGAGACGATCAGCCAAATGCCGCAAAGCGCTGCCAAGATGTAACCAGCCACTCCGATCAACGGCACATCTGACACCTTAGGCGGTACATCAAAAGCAAACGCCAGGCTCGCACCGACAGCCAGGACCGCAAAGACCCAGGCCAGAATCAGGCGGTTGACCAACTTTTCGGCCCAGTCCCGGGTCTGGCGCGAAAGGCTGATCTCGCGGTGGCCGTAAAGGCCGCCCTGAGAGGCCTTTCTGATCAGCTCAGAGGCCTGCGTGGGCAGCTTGAGCAGCTGCTGCAGGCTGCCGTAGACGGCAACGCCGGCCTTGCGCAGCTCTTCTTGAGAGAACATCGAATGCATGTAGTCGCCCTGAAAATAAGTTGAGATGTTCTCGGCCAGGTTCAGGTGCGGGTTCAAAAGGCGCACCGTCCCCTCAATCGTGATCATGCCATGCATGAGCATCGAGACGTTCTTGGGCATCCCCACGTGATGCCGCCGCGCCAGCGCAAAGACATCCTCAAACAGCATCCTGATGTTCAGTTCGGCAAAGTCCACCAGGCTGTACCTGATCGTCAGCCTCTCGAGGTCGGCGCTGAAGGCCTCGCGGTCGGCGATCTCGTCTCCTGCCCACATCCGGCTCATCGACTCGACCATCTTGTCCGGGTCGTTGGCAGCCATGGCGGCGATTGCCCCAAAGATGATCTCTTTGTCCACGGCGTTGATCCGCCCCATCATGCCAAGGTCGATGTAGACGATCTGACCGTCATTAATCATCAGGTTGCCGGTATGCGGGTCTGCATGAAAATAGCCTTTATCGACGATTTGGTTGATATAGTTGGTCGCCAGCTTGTCGGCGATCTCTTCGAGGTCGTAGCCGTTTGCCCGCAGCTCGTTGATCTGATCGATGGGTGTCCCATCGATATACTCCATAACCATGGCCTTCTCATAGGCCGCATAGACCTTGGGGCAGTCGGCATAGGCCACACCCTCAAAGTTGCGCTTGAACTCCTCGGCGTTGGCGGCCTCGATGCGCAGGTCGGTCTCTTGCTTGGCCACCTCTAAGATCTCGTCCAACATGGCATTGAGATCGACCATATCGCTCAGGCTGGGCACGTAATTGATGAGCTTAGACGCCCTTTTTAAAAGCTGGATATCTCTGGACATCATTTCAAAGACGCCGGGCCGCAAGACTTTGACGACGGCCTGCGTGCCATCGGGCAAGGCCGTCAGGTGGACCTGGGCGATCGAGGCCGACCCCAGCGGCTCGGGCGCCAGGTTCTCGGCCACCGCACGCAGCGGCTCGCCATACTCGGCCAAGATGGCCTGCACATCGGCAAAGCTGATCGGCGTCACAGCGGTGCGCAGCTTGGCCAGCTCGTTGCCGTACTGGGGCGGCAAGATATCGGGCTGCATCGAGATGATCTGGCCGATCTTCACAAAGGCCGGCCCCAGGTCCTCAAACAAGAGCGGCAGCTTCTCGGGCGTTATCCCACGTATCACCTGATGCTTGCGGAGAATACCCAGTATCTCGCGCAAGCGCCTGCGGTAGCTGGCCTTTTGCGGCTCAGGCATCTAAGTCAGCTGTTCTTTTTGGATTGCCCGGCCGGTGCCCGGCCTGCTTGAGCCAAGCTGGCTCAATCGCCCAGGGTGGCCAGCTTGGCCTTTAGCTCGGCGATCTCTTGCGGGCTCAGTTCGTCCAGCTTTTGCATGACGGCCTCAAACCCGGGCTTCTCGGGCTGCCCGGTGCTGGCCGCATCTGCTGCTGCGGCTTTTTGGTTGTGCTTTAGCTCCTCATTGATGCTCTTGGCCTGCTCGACGGTCAGCTCGCCTTTTTGGACAAGCTGGTCAAACAGCTCTTTAGACTTCTCCGCCGTCATGCCCAACGCGCCGACCCCGGCCAAGACTACCTTGCTCAGGCTGCCCATCAGTGTGTTCTCCATGTCTGCCTTCTTTCATTGTAGTTTTTTGACATTATGCCGCTTTGTTATGAGACTTCTCGTGGACTTTAATCGAGCTTCAGCAGGACTTCGTTGGATGGTTTTTGGTTTCAATTTTATATGAGTATTATATGCCATTTTTTGATCCCTCGGCGCCGCCTATTCTTTCAGTTTCATATCAAAGCAGCAGCCTCACAATTGCAGCAGCGCGGCTTTGAGCCTCAGTCTGAAGGCCGGGCCGCAGACAGCCCAGTTTGAGGGCGCAAATAAACACCAAAGTAACGGCGTTAATCTACTAGAAGGGTCAGCCTCGGCATAATACGATAGTAAGGCTACCTATATCCAAGGCTTGCGAAAGCTAGGCACATGTCGTGCTCAACAAGCATTTTCTTCTTCGGAGGAGAAATAAGTTAGGGGGACTTACATGAAGGCTGTTTTTAACCTTCAGAGCTTCTTGACGAATAATTGAACTCGAGGGGTATATAAAAATGAATGCTACTGCAGAAGAAACAGTACAGCCGCAAAGAACCCTTAGTTGGAGGCATGGGTTTTTTGTGGCACTTGGCGTACCGGTTTTGATTCTACCGTCCATAAGCTCGTTCGCCGGCATCATCGGCGCTTTTGCAATCGTGGTTTGGTTGCTTTCTGTCTTTCAAGGATTCATGCAAAACATGGCATATGGCGAGCTCGCCTCTCGCTACCCCAACGCGCCCGGCCTTCCAGGCTTTGCACAAGCTGTCTTCCGTGGAAAAAGGGGTGTCAATGAGTACGGCCCGGGCAAGTTCTTGGGCGGGCTCTCGGCCTGGTGCTACTGGTTTGCCTGGAACCCGGTGCTCTCGATCTTTGCCCTTTTGATCGGCAGCTATCTGGTCAGCCTGATCCCTGCCTTTACAGATCTCGCCGCCCAGTATGCCTGGTTTGAGAAAGTCCTTTCGCTCTGTGTCGGTGCCGTCATCTACACGGTCTTGATTCTGATCAACCTGAAGGGCGTCGGCGGCGGCGCAAAAGCCGGGTACCTTTTAGCCGCTCTGTCCTTGATACCGCTGACCATCATCTCGTTTGCGGCCTTTTTCTCGGGCAAGTTCGATATCACCAACATCACAACGAATTGGTTCCCCACAGATTGGAGCTGGAACTTCCATGGTGTGATCTTGTTCTTTGGGGTCATGGCCTTGGCACAATGGAGCGCTTGTGCCTGGGAGACAGCGGCGATTTATGCACCGCAGTATAAAAAGCCCCGTAAAGATATCCCCAAGGCCTTGTTCGGTTGCGGCATCGTCTGCATCTTTACCTACTTTATCGTGCAGTTTGCCTGCACTGGTGCCATGGGTGTCGATGGCATTGCCCAACATGCCAACGACCCGATGCTGTACTTAGCACGCGAGTCTTTGGGCAACATCGGTGCCATCATCTCGATCATCATGCTCTTGGCGGCCATGGTGCCGATCATCCAAACCGCCCTGTTGGGTTCTTCGAACGCCATGGCCAGCATGGCCGAAGAGGGCAACCTGCCCAAGATCCTGGGCAAGACCAACAAGCATAACGTCCCGATCGTCGCGATGATCGTGATCTCGGCGTTCAACATGATAATGATTGTGTTAGGAGACTCGTCGGCCTCGATTCTCGCAGCTTCGGCGTTAGGCTACGTTGTAGCCAACATCATCGCCTTGTTCTCGTACGTCAAGGCCTACCAAGACCGCAAGAAAGAGGCATCTACCCAAAACCCAGAGGAGATCTTTAAAGCGCCCAAGGGCTGGGTCTTTGTGGCGCTCGGGTTTGGCCTCCTCCAGGTCTTGTTCTACCTAGCGGGCATCATGGTGATCAACGTCGAAAGCTATGGTGGCATCAACACCTTTATTGGCGTTATCATCATCCTTTGCTTCATCCCGCTCTGGCTCTGGGCCATGTGGCTGAGCAAGCGGAGTGACGCCCGGAAGAAAGCTGCCGGAGCCGCCAGCAGCTGACGGTGAGCACCTGACAGTCAGCAACTGACCGGTTTTACACCCAGCGACACTGCAAGACAAAGCCCCCTCCCAGTCAGACGACCGGGAGGGGGCTTCTCATTTGCCGCTGTTGTGGTGGTTTTGGGTTATTCTTCGAAGACCAGCTCGAGGTCGTACGAGGGCTCGATCATCTCGCCTGGCTGGACGATATAGAACTC
>WRFC01000036.1 GCA_009779015.1 Coriobacteriia bacterium
AACGAGTTCTGGGGCTGCTGCCCCTTTCATAACGAGCGCACGCCGTCCTTCAAGGTCGATACCGGTTCGCAGTTCTACCATTGCTTTGGCTGTGGCGAGCACGGCGACGCCTTTACTTTTACGATGCGCACAGAGAACGTCGAATTCCCCGAGGCTGTGCGGATGTTGGCCGAGCGCGCCGGCATCGAGCTGGCCGACGACCGCGAGCCCGGGCAGCGGAGCCAGAAGGCGCGCCTGTTGGGGGCCTGCAAGGCCGCCTCGGACTTTTACCAGCGCCAGCTCTTGCGCGTCAAGTCCGACGAGACCGATGCGGCGCGCAGCTACCTGGCGGCACGCGGGCTGGGCGGCCAGGTGGCCCGCGACTGGCAGCTGGGCTATGCACCGGGCCGCGCGATGCTGGTACACGAGCTCAGGCAGGCTGGCTATACAGACGACGAGATGTCCAAGGCCGACCTCGCGCGGCGCGGCGCGGGCGGCCTCTCGGACCGCTTCTTCCAGCGCATCGTCTTTCCGATCCAAGACCTCCAGGGTCGCCCGATCGCCTTTGGCGGGCGCATCTTCTTGCCCCACGACCAGTCGGCGGCCAAATACCTGAACAGCTCAGAGACCCCGCTTTTTAAAAAGCGCGACGGCCTCTATGCCATCCATCGGGCGCGGGCACCAATCGTCAACAGCAACGAGGCCATCGTGGTCGAGGGCTATACCGATACGATCGCCCTGCATCTGGCCGGGCTGACCAATACTGTGGCAACGCTGGGTACGGCGTTGACGCTTCAGCACCTGCGCCTGCTCGGTCGTTTTTGCAGCCGGGTCGTGCTTTTGTTTGACGGCGACCAGGCCGGCCAGATGGCGGCCGAACGCGCCCTCGACCTGCTTGCCCAAGAAAGCCAAGACACCGACGAGCGCCGGCGTGCCGATGTCTTTGTTGCCCTTTTGCCCGGCGGGCTCGACCCGGCCGAGTACATGCAGGCCAATGGCGGCGAGGCGCTGAGAGAGGTCGTGGCCCAGGCCGCCAGCCTCTTGCACTATGGTGTCGAGCGGGCGCTGGCGGCCTTTGAGCTCGCCCGCCCCGAGCAGCGGACGCGCGCCCTAGACGCTGCCGTGCGCCTGCTGGCCGGCCTGCGCGAGACCTTTGCCGTCCAAGAAGAAGAGAATTTCATCTCGTCGGTCCTACTCAGATATGACCAGAACCTGACATCCGAGACGGTGCATGAGGCCGTCCAGGCTGCCCGCCAGAAGGCCGAGAAGAACGTTGTAAAGCCGGCCGCCCAGAACCTGGCCGCCCAGGATGCTGGCCGCCCGCCCTCGGGCCCGGGCAGCCCGGGCAGTGCGCGGCCGACGGTCTTTGTCTCGGCCAACCAACGGCGCCTCGAGGCCTTAGAGCGCGAGCTCTTGATGCTCTACTGCGAGTCGCCCGAGACGCGGGCGCTCTTAAAGCCGCAGTTCCAAAAGATCCGCTGGGCCAATTTGGCACATGCCCAGATCGCCGGTATCTTGGTGGGGCTGACTGCCAACGGCCCGCTGCTCTCAGAGCTGACCGCCCGCTACCCCGAGGCCGGCTCTTTGCTCTCGCTCCAACGCCTGGTCGAGGCCAGCTCGTTGGAGCCTTCTAAGCTGGCCCTGTACCTGCTTTTCAACTTGCGCGACCTGCAGCTGAAGATCACCATCGACGGCTTAAACACGCAGCTCCGCCGGGTTTCTGCCGACGAGGCCGAAAAGCGCGCCGGGCTATATAACGAGATCAATCAGCTGATCCAAGAACGCAGTCGGCTGGCCAAGAGCTATCGCAGGCCCGACAGTAAAAAAACCGAGGGCTGAAGGCACAGGGGCCGGCTTAAGTTTACAGTTAGGTAACAACAGAAAAAAGAGGTTAACAAAACCGGCCAAAGCTTCTCTTTATATATAGAGGCCAAAAAAGCCAGGAGTTGCAACACGTCAAGCAAGGACCAAAAGTCAGGAGTTGATCAATGGCAGTAAAAAAAGGTGTTGACCAAGAGCCCGCAGCCGAGGCCGGCCTGCCTCAGGCCGAACTGGACAAGCTGGTCGCCCAGTTCAAGAAAGTCGGCTCGATCAGCCTCGAGGAGCTGAAGAGCTCGATCAGCCAAGAGAATATCGGCGAGGCCGAGATCGAGGCCATCAGCAACTACCTCTCGCTGAAAGAGATCATGGTGGTCGACGAGGCGGCCGGTTTTGATGACGTCGAGCCGCCCAATGAAGACACGCCGATCAAAGACATCGGTGATGCGGCGTTAGACATCGAGGACCTGGCGGGCGGACTTTCTCCCGATATGGATGATGAGGACCTCTTGGCCGGGATCCCCGAAGAAGAGCTGAAGAGCGCCGAGAGCATCGATGTGGTGCTGCCGCAGGTCCAGGCGCGCGGTAAAAAGGGAGCAAAGCGGCGGGTCAGCGACTCGTCCGGCGTGATGCTGACCGGCGACCCGGTGCGCATGTACCTGAAAGAGATCGGCAAGGTGCACCTGCTGACCGCATCTGAAGAGATCGACCTGGCCATGAAGATCGAGGCCGGGCTAGATGCGGCCGCCCAGCTGGACGAGGCCTTTAACAACAAGGTCGAGCTGGCGCGCCCCGAGATGCGCCGCCTGACGCGGGTCGAGCAGATCGGCCTGGACGCCAAGCAGCAGTTGATCGAGGCCAACCTGCGGCTGGTGGTCTCGATCGCCAAGCGTTACGTCGGCCGTGGCATGCTCTTTTTGGACCTCATCCAAGAGGGCAACCTGGGGCTGATCAGGGCCGTGGAGAAGTTCGATTACACCAAGGGCTTCAAGTTCTCGACCTACGCCACCTGGTGGATCCGCCAGGCCATCACGCGCGCCATCGCCGACCAGGCGCGGACGATCCGCATACCCGTGCATATGGTCGAGACGATCAACAAGCTCGTGCGCACGCAGCGCCAGCTGCTTCAAGAGCTGGGGCGTGAGCCCACGGCCGACGAGATCGGCGAGCGTATGGGCGTCAGTGCCGAGCGCATCCGCGAGATCCAGAAGATCTCGCAAGAGCCGGTCTCGCTCGAGACCCCGATAGGCGAGGAGGAGGACAGCCAGCTGGGGGACTTTTTGGAGGACACAGCGGCCGAGGCGCCGCCTGATGCGGCTGCCAACATTTTGCTCAAAGAGCAGTTGGCCAAGGTCTTAGACGGCCTGGCCGAGCGCGAGCGCAAGGTCATCATGCTGCGCTTTGGGCTGCAAGACGGCCGCCCGCGCACCCTCGAAGAGGTGGGCAACGAGTTTGGCGTGACGCGCGAGCGCATCCGCCAGATCGAAAGCAAGACGCTGGCCAAGCTGCGCCACCCCTCGCGCTCCACGAAACTGAAGGATTATGTGGAGTAATCAAGAAAAATGGGTTATTATAATTGTTCACATTATTCTGTGTTCTGAGATTTCAAGGAGAAATACTTTGGCTGTGAAGATCCGTTTGGCGCGTCACGGTGCCAAGAAAAGGCCGTATTACCGCGTCGTCGTTGCTGATGCCCGGGCACGCCGCGATGGTCGTTTTATCGAACAAGTCGGGCGCTATAACCCCTGTGTTGCCCCGACCTATCTAGAGTTGGACCTCGAGAAGATCGACGCCTGGATAAAGAATGGCGCCCAGCCGACTGAGCGCGTCGCGGTCCTTATCGAAAGCGCTCGGAAGGGCGAGTAAAACATGGTTTCCGAGGAAGAGAACAGCGTTCCCGCGCTGGTCGAGACGATAGTTACCCAGCTTGTTGATTATCCTGACCAGCTTGAGCTGACGACCAGTGAAAAAGAGAGCTCTTTGCTCATCGAGCTGCATGTGGCCGCTGACGACGTGGGCAAGGTGATCGGCCGCCATGGCCGTGTCATCAAGGCCATCCGCTCTTTGGCGCGTGCCGCTTCGGCCGGGCAGGGGCACGGCCATGTTGATGTCGAGATCGTGAACTGACCGGTTTTCTTTTGATCGCTTGCCGAGGCTGGTTGCGCGTTGCCCCAGCCGCTACTAAATGATGAAAAGCTATCGCCGAATCGCCCGCATCACGCGGGCCAGAGGGTTGAATGGGGAGGTCGAGCTGCAAAGTCCAGACGGCCTCTCTGTTTGTCTTGCCCCGGGACTTGAGCTCTGGGTGGTTCCGCCCAACCGCGATGGCGTGCGCCGGACCCAGGTGCTAGAGCAGCGTGGCCAGGCCGACCGGCCGTGGGTCAAGCTGGCCGGGGTAGAGGACCGCGAGGCGGCCACTCGCCTGGTCGGCCACTACTTTTTGGCGGCCGAGGAGGACTGCCTGGCTTTAGCGGAGCCGCAGGGCGGCGAGGACAGCGGCGGCGGGGGCGTTGCCGGGCGCGGCGGCGGCCCGGTTGAAGCCGGGTTGCCGGCTTACCTTGAAGACTCGGTTATCGGATTGCTTGTCTACGACCAGGAGGCCGGCTTCATCGGTCGGATTGCCGAGATCGACCGCAAGAACCCCCAATGGCTGTGGATCGTCGAGCCGGAGTCCGAGTCGGGGGCTGAGCTGGAGCACCAGCCAGAGGCCGAGCCTCAACCCGGGCCCCAGCCAGGGGCCGAGCCTCAACCCGGGCCCCAGCCAGGGGCCGAGCCTCAACCCGGGCCCCAGCCCCAGCCCGCTCTTCTCCCGATATTGATACCGGCGGTCGAGGCTTACATCGTTAGGCTTTGCCCGGACCGCTTGGTCTTGCGGCTGCCGGCCGGCCTGTTGGAGCTGAACCGGTGATCATCGAGACGCTTTCGGTGTTTCCGCAGATGTTTGGGCATGCCGATTCGGCGGTCTCGGCCTCGATTCTTGGGCGCGCGCAGGCAAATGGCGTGTTTACGCTGGTCAACCATGATTTGCGAAATTGGGCCCGGGACCGGCATCGCAGCACCGATGACGAGCCGTTTGGCGGCGGCCCGGGGCTGCTGATGAAGGTCGAGCCGGTTTTTCGGGCGTTGGACGAGCTTTTGGCCGAGCCTGCCGAGCCGGCCGAGGTCGTTTTTTTTGCGCCGTTTGGGCAGCGTTACGACCAGGGTCTGGCGCGCGAGCTGTCGGGGCTGCCGCGGCTGCTGTTGGTCTGCGGCCGCTACGAGGGCTTGGACGAGCGGGTTTATACGCGGGCCAGCCGCGTGGTCTCGCTGGGCGATTTTGTGCTGACGGGCGGTGAGCTGGCGGCCATGTGCGTGATCGATTCGGTGGTGCGGCTGCTGCCCGGGGCGTTGGGCGACCAGTGCTCGGCTTTGGAGGAGAGCTTTACGGACGGGCTTTTGGAGTATCCGCAGTACACGCGGCCGGCAGAGTTTGCGGGGATGGCCGTTCCGGAAGTCTTGCTGAACGGTAACCATGCCCTGATTGGGCGTTGGCGGCGCGAACAGTCTATAATTAGGACTGCTCGCTGGCGGCCGGACCTCTTGGCGCAAGCTGAGCTGACAGATGATGAGAGGGCGTTGGCCGAGCAGTTCTTGGCCCAGCCCGGGGCCCCGGCTAAAGCCCTTGGAGAAGTTAATGTGTCTGAGAGAGACCAGTTGATATGACGCAGGCAGCCACCCATAAGCGCGACGAGCAGAAACCCAGGCGTTCGCCTTTGCGAGAGACCTTAGAGATCGTCATCACCGTTGCCATCGTGCTGATTGTCTCGGCGGCGCTGAAGCTCTTTGTGATCGACATCTACTCGGTGCCGACCGGGTCGATGATTCCCACGATCGAGCTCAACGACCGCATCTTCACTGAGAAGATCACGCCGCATTTTCATAACACCAAGCCGCAAGAGATCGTGACCTTCCAAGACCCGATGGATGCGACGCGGATCCTCGTCAAGCGGGTCATCGCGATCGGCGGCCAAACCGTTGACCTGCGCAATGGCGTGGTCTACATCGACAATGTCGCCCAAGACGAGCCCTATACGCATGGCAAGCCCAGTTATCCGCTGGACAACCTGGCTGGCAATGTCGGCATTGTTTATCCCTATACCGTGCCGGACGGTATGATCTGGGTGATGGGCGACAACCGTACCGACTCTTCGGACAGCCGCTATTTTGGGCCGATCTCGGAGAATGACGTGATGGCCCACGCCCTCGGCGTCGTCTGGCCGCTCAACCACTTTGGCGGATTCAATTAATTGCGCCCAGCCGACCCAGCGCTGAACCCATAACAGATAAAATGTCAAACAGGCACGAACCGGGCAGCAACGCCCGGCGGGCAAGGGCCGGGCGGCAACGCCCAGCAGGCACGGACCGGGCGGAAACGCCCGGCGGGCAAGGGTCGGGCGGCAACGCCTGGCGGGCCCAGCAGGCACGGACCGGGCGGCAACGCCCGGCGGGCCCAGCAGGCACGGACCGGGCGGCAACGCCCGGCGGGCACTATAGCTAAAAAACCCAAGGAGGAGCAGTGACTTTTCAAGAAATCATCTTGGAGCTACAACGGTTTTGGGCGGCGCGCGGCTGCGTGGTCATGCAGCCCTACGACACCCCGGTCGGCGCCGGCACCTTTCACCCGGCCACCACGCTGCGGGCGCTCGGCCCCGGCTCTTGGGCGACCGCCTACGTGCAGCCTTGCCGCCGCCCGACCGACGGGCGCTACGGCGAGAACCCCAACCGCATGCAGCACTACTACCAGTTTCAGGTGCTGATCAAGCCTTCTCCCGATGATTGCCAAGAGCTCTACCTCGAATCGCTGCGCGCCATCGGCATCGAGCCGCGCCAGCACGACGTGCGCTTCGTCGAAGACGACTGGGAGTCGCCCACCCTGGGCGCCTGGGGCCTAGGCTGGGAGGTCTGGCTGAACGGCATGGAGGTCACCCAGTTCACCTACTTTCAGCAGGTCGGCGGCCTGGAGTGCAGCCCCGTGCCGGTCGAGATCACCTACGGGCTAGAGCGCCTGGCCATGTACATCCAGCAGGTCGACTCGGTCTTTGACATCGTCTGGTCGCGCGCCGCCGACGGCCGCACCTACACCTACGGCGACGTCTTCTTAGAAAACGAGCGCGAGTTCTCGGCCTACAACTTCGAGCTTGCCGACACCACCCAGCTGTTCGCCGAATTCAACGCCTACGAGCGCGAATGCCAGCGCGTGCTCGACGCCGGCCTGCCGCTGCCGGCCTACGACTGCGTGCTCAGATGCTCGCACGCCTTCAACCTGCTGGATGCCCGCGGCGCCATCGCGGCCACCGAGCGGATGGGCTACATCTTGCGCGTACGCACGCTGGCCAAGGCCTGCTGCGAGGCCTACGCGGCCAAGGCCCAAGCACTAGGGGAGAAGAGCGCCACGGGCGCCGCCGCTGAGG
>WRFC01000037.1 GCA_009779015.1 Coriobacteriia bacterium
CCAGGACGACTTGAACAACGATAGCAGCCAGGGGTTTTACGCGAGCGGCGACGAGATCGGGCGTACCGGTGCCGAGACGGCCTTTGAGGACAGCCTGCGCGGCACCAAGGGCAGCCAGAGCTATCGCACCGATGCGGCCGGCAACCCGACGCAGCTGATCGACCAGACGGCACCGGTCAATGGCCTGGATGTCAAGCTGACGCTGGACCTGAAGATCCAGCAGGCCGTGGACAGCATATTGCCGCAGATCATCGCCTCGGCCCGCTCGATCGGGCGCATCTACTGCGACGCCGGCGCCTTGGTCTGCCTGGATGTTGCGACCGGCGGCATCTTGGGCGCCTCGAGCTATCCGACGTTTTTTCCGGAGGCCTTTACGCAGGGCATCTCGCAAGACCTCTGGGACTCGCTGACCAGCCCTGACTCGCTTTACCCGCTGACCAACCGCGTGACCTCGGGCCAGTACCCGGCGGCCTCGACCTTCAAGTCGTTTATCTCGATGGCCGGCCTCGAGAACGGGATGATCTTGAGCGACACGACAAGCGATTGCAAAGGCTACTGGATCGGCTATGGCGAGAATTGGCGGCAATGGTGTTGGCTGCATGCCGGACATGGGGTCTTAGGGCTAGAAGAGGCCATCAACCAGTCGTGCGACGTCTATTTTTATGACACCGGCGACCGCTTTTGGCAGCAGTGGGTGAAATCGGACCTGAAAGACGTCGACCGTCCCAATCCCTTGCAGGAATACCTGCGGACATTCGGCTTTGGCTCGGAGACCGGCCTGGATATCGGCGGCGAGGCCAAGGGCCGTGTGCCCGACGCGGCCTGGAAGAAGCAGGCTTTTAGCGAGACGCCCGAAGACGCCCAGTGGCAGGGCGGCGACATGACCAACCTGGTGATCGGCCAAGGCGACATCTTGGTTACCCCCCTGCAGATCGCCAACGGCTACTCGGGCATCGCCCGGCGCAAGATGCTGAAGCCGCACCTCTTTTTAGAGAGCGTCGATGCCGCTGGCCAGACGGTGGAGTCTTACGCGGTGCGCGAGAGCGACGTGCAGCCGATTATCGAACCGGCCTACGTGGCGCGTGTCGAGGAAGGCCTGAGCCGCGTGGTCAAGCGCCTGGGCGGCGACTTTTTAAAGCTGCCGGTGGCCGTGCGGGGCAAGACCGGCACGGGCGAGGTGATAGCCGCCAAAGAGACCTGCTCGTGGTTCGTCTGCTACGCACCGGCCGATGCGCCCGAGTATTGTGTGGCCTGCGTAGTCGAGCAGGCCGGCACCGGGGACAGTGTGGCCTTGCAGGCCGTGCAGCACGTTTTGGCCGCGATCTATGATGTGGATATCGGGCCGGTACGGGCTGGCCCGGGAACAGCAGAGCGCTGATGGCCGAGTCAGCCAACGTGCGCCGGCGCTCGCATCTAGAGGTGCCGACGCTGAGGCAAAAGAAGCCTTTGGCGGTCCGCCTGCTGAAAGCGATGAACCTGCCCCTCTTGTTCGTGCTTGCCCTCTTGGTCGGCTATGGCCTGGTCGTGCTGTATAGCGCGGTCTATGGGCGTACCGACTACAGCTTCTCGCGCCAGGCCATCGGGGTCTTGGTCGGCGTGGCCGCCCTGGCGCTGGTCGCGGCCTTTGACTACCAGAAGGCGGCCAACTGGGTCTTGCCCCTGCTGATCGTCAGCGTGGCCTTGAACCTGCTGCCCCTGGTGCCGGGGATCGGGCAGACGGTCAACGGCGCACGCAGCTGGATCGTGCTCTTTGGCCAGCAGATCCAGCCCAGCGAATTCAGCAAGGTGACGATCATCATGCTCATGGCGGCCCTGGTGAACGCCAACCAGGGGCGCTTGAAAGAACTCAGGCACTACCTCAAGTGCTTAGGTATCATGCTCATCCCAGTGGTCACGATCTTCTTGCAGCCAGACATGGGGACCGGCATGGTGTTTTTTGTGATCGGGCTGGTGATCCTCTTCGTCGGCGGTGCCAGCCGTCGCTACCTGATCATCACCTTGCTTGTCCTGGCCGCCCTGATCGTCTTGGCCTTTAACATCGACCCGCTTTTAGACAAGGCCTTTGGGCATGACGTTTTTTTAAAGCAGTACCAAAAAGACCGCCTGCTGGTCTTTATCAACCCCAGCCTTGACCCTCAAGGGCTGGGCTACAACCTCGAGCAGGCCAAGATCGCAATCAGCACGGGCGGGTTTGCGGGCAAGGGTTTTCTCCAAGGCACCCAGTACAGCCAAGGCTTTTTGCCCGAGGCGCCGACCGACTTTATCTTTTGCGTGCTGGCCGAGCAGTTCGGCTTCTTGGGCTCGGCCCTCTTGCTCTTGCTCTACGGCCTTTTGCTGGCGCTGGCCTTGCGCGTGGCCATGAAGGCCGACGCCTTGGGTGGCCTGATCGTGGCCGGCGCCATGGGCATGTGGGTCTTTCAGATCGTCGAGAACATCGGCATGACGCTGGGGATGATGCCGATCACGGGCATCCCCCTGCCCTTTGTCAGCTACGGCTCGTCGTTTATGATAGTAAACTTCATGGTAGTGGGCCTGATCATCTCGGTCCATGCGCACAAGCCCGAGAAAGACGCCCACCGCCTGGGCTACCTGCCCAAGTGAACGTCGGGCGGCTCTGGGGCAAAAGGTTTGAATGGAGACCAACTATGGGTAGCGGCAAATGAGCGCTGAGAAAAAGACCGGCCTGCCGGTCGGCTATAAGTCGGTGCGCAAGCTCTTCAAAGGCACGGCCGAGATCGCCGAGCGCACGGTCCGGCTCTGGCTCTATATCGATGAGTCGGTCGACCTCGGCCTGTTGCACCAGGCCAAGGCCAGGCTCAGGCCGCTGGACGAGAAGCTCGAGCTGAGCCTCGAGGGCTACTATGACCGGCCCCTGCGGCTGGCCCAGACCTTTTTTAAAGGGGGAGAAGCGCCGGATGGCCGCACCTCAAAGCGCCCCGGCGATCTGGGCGATGAGCTGGCTGTTATCATCGCTGCCGACTCACCGCTCAGCTGTGAGCTCTTCTGGGCTTTATCAGAAAGGCGGCCGACCCTGGTCTTGAGTAGGCGGCCGGCGGTCTTTTTGCGCGCATTAGAGAGTGCCACCGGCGGCCAGGGGCCGCGTTATGAGAAGGGCTTACGCTGTCTTGTGACTTTGCCGTTGGCGGTGCCGACGCAGGCTGCGGTGACGGCTGCGGTGCCGTCGCAGGCTGCGGTGCCGACGCAGGCTGCGGCGCCAGAGGCGCCGGCCGGGCCGGACGAAGGGTACTACCAGGGGCTCTTTGCCGAGCTCGGGCGTGTGGCGGCCGGCGAGCTGCGCGAAGGCGCGGTGGCCTGGGCACGCAGCCTCGAATTCATGCGGCCGGCCGTGGCCGCCGCCCTGACCAGCCGCTACTCGCTGCTCAATGGGGCGCTTGCCCTCGTAGACTTTCTTCCGGCGGTCGGCCTGCCGCTGTTTTTGATGAACCAGATGCGTATGCTGATGCAGATGGCGGCGGCCTATGGCTTAGAGATGAGCACTCAGCGCTACATCGAGCTGGCGGCCTGCCTGGGCTCTGGGCTGATCTTCAGGACACTGTCCCGGGGCTTGACCAAGCGCCTGCCGGCGGTCGCCTGGGCGGTCAAGGCCAGCGTGGCCTTTGGCGGCACCTACGCCCTGGGCCGGCTGGCCAGGCCTTACCTAGAGAAGGCCGGCCAAGGCCTCGAGACAAACAAGCTGGCGGACCTGGTACAAAGGGCCCAGCAGGCGATCAGGCAGAAGCTGCCTGCGGGCCAGCCTGCCAGCCCGCCCGCCCGCCAGAGCGCGTCGGGCGGCCAGGCCGGGGAGGCCGGCCCGCGATGACAGGACATCCAACAGATCCCAGAACAGGCAGAGCAACGGGCACGGCAGCGGGCACGGCAACGGGCGCACCCGGCGCGGCGGACGCCGTGCTGCCGAAAAGCCAGCGCACTTCTGGCTCTATAGAAAGCCTGTTGCCGGGCGTTGAGCGGCCGGCACGCTATATCGACCACGAGTACCTGGCCGTGCATCGGGCCCCCGGCGAGGCCGCCTACCGCGTGGCCCTGGCTTACCCCGACACCTACGAGATCGGGCAGTCGAACCTGGCCATCGCCCTGCTTTATGACATCATCAACCGCCTGCCCAAGACGGCGGCCGAGCGTGTCTACCTGCCCTGGGTAGACATGTCCACGGCCATGCGGGCGGCCCAGATTGCGCTTTTCAGCCTCGAATCGCAGAGGCCGGTCCGGGAGTTCGACCTCTTTGGCATCACGATCCCGCATGAGCTGGCTGCCACGAACATATTGGAGCTCTTGGACCTGGCCGGCCTGCCGCTCTACGCCGCTGAGCGCGGCCCAGAGCTGCCGCTGGTCGTGGGCGGCGGCCCCAGCGTCTACAACCCGGCACCCTACGCGCCCTTTTTTGACGCCATCGTGATCGGCGAGGCCGAAGAGCTGATGGGCGAGCTGATTGCGGTGCATCGCCGCTTCAAGGCCAACGCGGCTGCCACGGGCGACGCCGACAAGCCCGCCCTGCTGGGGCAGCTGGCCGCCATCGAGGGCGTTTACGTGCCCGCCCTTGTGTGCGCCCCGGGCGCCCCGGGCACGCCGGGCACCCCGGGCGCCGCGCCTGTCCGCCGCCGCGTCTTCATGGGCTTTAGCGATGCCGTGCTGCCTAAGCAGAGCCTGGTGCCCTACGTCGAGGTCGTGCACGACCGCCTGAACATCGAGGTCCTGCGCGGCTGCGCGCGCGGCTGCCGCTTCTGCCAGGCCGGCATGACCTACCGCCCGGTGCGCGAGCGTCCGGCCGACGCCATCGTGGCCGCCGTGGACGCCGGCATCGCCTGCACCGGGTTTGACGAGGTCTCGCTGACCTCGCTTTCCAGCACCGACCATGCCCAGATCGAGCAGGTCTTGCGCCGCCTGCGCGGGCTCTTTGCCGGCCAGGGCGTCTCGGTCTCGCTGCCCTCACAACGCCTCGACGCCTTTGGCATAGAGATGGCGGCCTTGGTCTCGGGAGAAAAGAAATCGGGCCTGACCTTTGCGCCCGAGGCCGGCAGCGAGCGCCTGCGCGCGGTGATCAACAAGAACATCACGGACGCTGACTTTTTAGAGGCCGTGCGGGCGGCCTTTAGCAAAGGCTGGCGGCGCTGCAAGCTCTATATGATGATCGGCCTGCCGACCGAGACCGACGACGATATATTGGCGATGGCCGCGCTCGTGAACCGGGCGTTGGCGGCGGCCGAAGAGGCCGTCGGGCCGCGCGACAAGGGCAAGCTGCGCATCACGCTCTCGGTCGGTGCCTTTGTGCCCAAGGCGTCCACGCCCTTTCAGTGGTGCGGGCAGCTTCCCTTGCCCGAGATCAAGCGCCGCATCGGGCTCTTGCGTTCAGCCGGCCTAAGCAAAGGCATCAGCCTGAAGTGGCACGACCCCGAGCTCTCGCAGCTTGAGGCCGTGATCTCACGCGCCGGCAGCGCGGCCGCCGACCTGATCGAGGCGGCCTGGAGGCGCGGCGCCACCTTTACGGCCTGGAGCGACCGCTTTGCATATGCCGACTGGCTGGCCGCCGCCGACGATGTCGGGCTAGACTTGGCCGACCTGGCCGAGCACGCCTACGCTCTAGACGACCGTTTGCCTTGGGAGAATATCGATTGCGGCGTCAGCCGCCGGTACCTCGAAGCCGAATGGCGGCGCGCCCAAGCCGGCGAGCAGACCGCTGACTGCACTTTCAGGGGCTGCACGGACTGCGGGGCCTGCTCGGCCCCAGGCATCGCCAACCGTTTGGCCGGTGAGCGCCATGTCTGACATCAGCTTTCGTTTGCGCATCGACTTTCAGAAGGCCGGCGCCCTGCGTTGGCTCTCGCACCTCGAGCTCTTGCGTTCGTTAGAGCGGCTGGTGCGCCGCAGCGGCCTGCCCTATGTGGTAACGCAGGGCTTTAACGCCCATATGCGCCTGGCCGCCGGACCTGCCCTACCGGTCGGCACGGCCGGCCAGCAAGAGCTCTTTGACGTCTGGCTGCGCCAGTATGTGAGCCCCCAGACGGCCCTTGAAGCGCTGCGCCGGGTCGCGGGCGAGCTTTACATCAACGCCGTCCGATACGTAGACACGCGCAGCAAGGGCATACCCGTGACCCATTGCCTTGAGGCCTACGAGGTCACGGTGGCCAGCGCCCGGGGCAGCGCCGACGAGTTTAGTGCGGCTTTTGCCGGCCTTTTGGCAGCAGGCACGCTAGAGGTCCAGAGGCGCCAGAAGCTGAAGGCCTATGACCTGGGCGAGACCGTGGTCGGCGGCCTGACGGTGGCGGCGGCCGGGGCGGACGCATGCGCGGGCGCAGCGGCCGTGGCGGATGCAGGCGCAGGCGCGGGCGCAGCGGACGGGCAGAGGCTCTACCGGCTCGGCCTGACGCTGCATGCCTCGAGCCAGGGCTCACTGAGACCAGAGCATCTGGTCGAGCGGCTCTTGTTAGAGGGGGATAAGATCGTGGCCAACTGCCGCATCGGGCTTTATACCGAAGACGGCGAGCACTGAGAATGGGCCTACGGGTCGAGCTCTTGAGCGTGGGCAAGCTAAAAGAGGGCTACTGGCTGGAGGCGGCGGCCGAATACCGCAAGCGCCTGCAGGGCTACATCGACTTTAAGGAGTTTGAGGTCTCTGACCGTCCCAGCCGGGCGGCCAGCGACGCCGAGGCCGTGCGCCGGGCCGAGGGCAAAGACATTATCGCCCACCTGCAGGCCGCCCGGCCGGGCAGCAGCGTGATACTTTTAGACCGGCTGGGGCGACCGCTGTCTAGCGAGGGCCTGGCCGAGCGGCTGCAGCGGCAAGAGGGCTCGGGTACGCCCGAGCTGACCTTTATCATCGGCGGGTCTTTTGGGGTCTCGCCCGAGGTCAAGGCGGCCGCCCACGAGGCCTACAGCTTTGGTGCCCTGACCTTGCCCCACAACCTGGCACGCATCGTCTTGATGGAACAGCTCTACCGGGCCTGCCGGATAAACCGCGGCGAGCCCTATCATAAATAGCGGACGCAGGCGGCGCCCAGGGGCAACGGCCAAGGGCAACGTCCGCAGGCGGCGCCCAGGGGCAACGTCCGCAGACGGCAGCCAAGGGCGGCGGACGAGGGCAACTGCCGAGGGCGCCCTGCCCGGGCAACGACAGCAGACAGGAAAGGCGTAAAAGACACGTGGACTCGCATATCGACCTCGAAAGCCTGAACCCCGAGCAACTGGCAGCAACCATCACGACCGAAGGG
>WRFC01000038.1 GCA_009779015.1 Coriobacteriia bacterium
CCCTTCTTTTGCCGCACTTTACTGGGCAGCAAGCACGGCAACGCACACCGCGCAGCGCGTGCGGCGTTTGCTTGCATCAGCAGATGGAGAAATGCGCGCGCCCGGTGCCCGGCGGCCCGCTCCGCACTGGCCCGCCTGGCCTGCCTGGCTCAGGTGGTATCGGTGCCGGGGCCGCGGTCTTCTGAGCCTGGGCCTTTGAGGCGCTGCCAGAGTTTACACAGCTCAGAGGCTTGGGAGAGGATGATTCCGGCGAGGACGAGGGCGATGCCGAGCCAGCCGACGAGGCCGATGGAGTCGCCGACGAAGATGGCGGCCAAAAGGATCCCGCCCGGGAGCTCGCTGGCCGACATGATGGTGGTGACGCTGTTGGGCAGGCGGGGGGCGGCGGTTTGGATGAGCACCAGGGGGATGACGATGCCGACCAGCGCCAGCGGGATGCCGAAGATGAAGAAGTTGGGGATGGTGGGCATCTGCGTGATGAGCAGCGGCGCCAGGGCGAGGGTCAGGGCGAGGCGCGTAGCGGTGAGGATGGTAGAGCGGGCGACGGCCGGCAGGTCGGTGGCCACGCGACCGCTGAAAAAGAGGAAGAGCGCGTAGCAGAGGGCCGAGAGCAGGCTGAGGGCGACGCCCAGGGGGTGCAGGCTGACGGCCTGGTTGAAGACGCCGGTCGTGAGGACGGTGCCGGCCACCACGACGAGGCCCGAGGCGACGGTCAAGAGGCGCGGCAGCTTGCGCTCGGCCACGGCCTGGATGATGATGCCCATCCAGATGTATTGGAACATCAGCGTGATGGCCACCGAGGGCGAGATGTAGGTGAGGGCAAAGAAGTAGGTGGCGCTGGTCAGAAAGAAGACCACGCCGATGGCCACCAGCCCCAGCAATTGCCGGGCGTTTAGGCTGGTGCGAAAGAAGACCAGCGTGACGGGGGCGAGGATGACCAGGGCAAGGAGGTTATGGGCGAGCATGCCGCTGCCCGGGGTAAAGCCGCTAGCGTAAGAGAGGCGCACCAGGGGCAGCACTGCTCCGTAAGAAAAGCCCCCGATGAAGACCATCAGCGCGTATTTTAGCGACTTGGGCATTCACCCTGGCCAGAGCCGTAGCGCAGCGCACCGGGCAGCTCAAGACGGTGCGCCTCGAGCAGCTGTTGGTTGCTCAGCAGCTCGCGCGTGGGGCCAGAGGCCACGACCTGGCCTTCGTCGATGACGATGCTCCGCGGCAAGAGGTCCCAGACCAGGTCGAGGTCGTGTGTGGCTATGAGCACAGTCTGTTTAAGCTTTTGGAGAAGGTCGATCATCTCGCGGCGCCCTTGGGGGTCGAGGTTGGAGGAGGGCTCGTCGAGGATCAAAAAGTCGGGCTGCATGGATAAGACCGTGGCCAGCGCGGCCCGCTTTTTTTGCCCGAACGAGAGGTCTTGGGGGGCCTTTTGGCGCAGCTCGTAAAGGCCGACGGCCTCGAGCGCCTGTTGCACCTCGGCCTGCACGCGATCGGCCGGCCAGCCCAGGTTGAGCGGGCCGAAGGCCACATCGTCAAAGACCGAGGTCATAAAGAGCTGGTCGTCGGGGTCTTGGAAGAGCAGCCCGACGCGCTTGCGGATGGCCGGCAGGTTGGCGCTGGTGAGCTGGAGCTGGCCGATCTGGACGCTGCCCGAATTTGGCATCAGAATGCCGTTGGCCAGCAGCATCAGCGTGCTTTTGCCGGCACCGTTGGGGCCGAGCAGGGCGACATGCTCGCCATGCTGGAGCTCAAAGCTGATGCCGCGCAGCGCGTGTGTACCGTCGGCGTAGCGGTAATGCACGTCGGTGTAGGTGATCGAGCAGCTCATAATAGCACCAGGCAGGCGGCAAAAAAGAGGGCGGCGGCCAGGCAGGCCAGGTCGGCGGCCTGCATCTTTTGCCGCACCAGACGGGGTAGCAGCCCGTTGTAGCCGCGTGCCTGCATGGCGGCGTGCACGCGCTCGCCCCGGTCGTGCGAGCGAATCAGCATCGACCCGGCCAGGTTGCCGTAGAGCCGGACCTGGCGGCGGCGCGACATCAGGGGGGCGCGCGAGACGAGCGCCCGATGGCTGGCACGCAGCTGTTGGCGCAGGCTGCTGACATAGCGGTAAGAGAAGTTTAAAAGCAGCAGTAAGAAGCGCGGCAGCCTGAGGCGCTCAAGGGCATAGAGGAGGTCGGCCTGCGAGCAGAGCTCGAGCAGCAAAAGCATGACCAAAAGGCATGTCCAGGGGATCAGGACGAGGCTGAGCATTTGTCCGACCGCGCCGCTGTAGGCCGCCCCCAGCCCGGCCAAGGTCCATTCTTGGACATAGCGAAACGGCATAAAGAGCGCGATCACGCCGACCACGGGCAAGACGACGAGCGACCGCAAAAGCATGCGGCGCAGGCGGGCCTGGACGATGATGGTCAAAAGCAGCACGGCCACCAGGGCGGCCAGCGCCACGACCAATGAGCTCCGTCCGCCGAGGACGATGCCGACAACCAGGATGAGGGCGGCCAAGAGGAGGGTCTGCGGTGCCAAGCGGCCGGCCAGCCAGAGGCGCGCCTGGCTTTCAGCGCCCATCGGGCTCAGGCCCGTTCAGTGCCGGGGCCTGGCGGTTGCGCCGGCGCGCCAAGATGCGCACGACGGCCAAGAGCACGAGGCCGGTCAAAATGACGCCGATGCCGCCGGCCGCGATGCCCGAGAGCACGTTGTTAGAGATGCCAGCGACCAGGTAGTGCGAGAGCGGCGCCGGCATGATCGACGAGCTGGGGACGCTGGCACTGCCGACCCCCATCTCAAAGTAGACGAACTCTAGGCCATCTGGGTGGGTCGAGGCCAAAAAGCTGAAACCGACGGCCAGTGCGGCCACAATGGCCAAGACGACCGAGACGCTGACCAGCGACTTTTTGGTCTGCTGCTGGCCCTCGTCGATGATCTCTGGCCGCACGCGGGCGATATAGGCCACCACCCCGGCCGTGATGATGGCCTCGCCGACCCCGATGATGGCATACCAGAAGGTCATGGCCGAAAGAGCCACAAAGAACTGGGCGCTGCCCGAGATCCAGAGCTCGATGGCCACGGCCACCGAGGCCAGCACCACCGCCAGCCAAGAACCGACGGCCGCCCCGACGACCTTGAGGGTCAGGCTCTGGCCAAAGCGCGTAACCAGGTGATAGATGAACGGCCCGACAAACACGCCGATGACGGCCATGTTGATGATATTGGCGCCCAGGGCCGTGATGCCACCGTCGCCAAAAAAGAGCGCCTGAATGAGCAGGACAGCGGTCATCACTATCATGGCCGGCCAACTGCCCAAAAGGATGCCGGCCAGCGCGCCGCCCAAAAAATGCCCGCTGGTGCCGCCGGCCACCGGAAAGTTGAGCATCTGAAGGGCAAAGATGAGCGCCCCCAGAACGGCCATCAAGACGATCTTCTTCTCGTCAAAGTGCTTGCGCACCCAGTAGCTGGCATAGCCGAGGCCAACCACCGCGCCGCCCCAAAGGGTAGTGAAAGTCTTGGTGTCGAGCATGCCGTCAGGGATATGCAAGTGTCTGCCTTTCTCGTCAAGACCGCGCTAATGTGGAGAAGACCGCGCTGCGGTGGGACCGGGCGTCCGCCAGGGTTGCCGGGTGCCGGGCGGCGAAAACTCTTGACCAAGATAGTAACACATTTTTAATTTTCGTAACACTGAGAAGCAGTGGGGCGGCCGCCTGGTGGGGACGATAAAGGTTTATTAGCTTAAATGTGTCTTACTTTTACAGTACGCCTTACTTTTTGATATAATCCTACTATCGGATAATCGAAGGGAGAAGAGATGGCAACTACAACGCTTTCCTCCAAAGGGCAATTGATCATACCTCGCGAGATACGTAAACGAGCTGGGTTCAATACAGGCGATTGCCTTGATATTCATCTAGACGAGGCGACGGGTATAGTGCAGCTCAGCAAGGTGAAGTCGTTTGACGAGCTCTCAGACTACTTTACCCCTCTGATCAAGCCGGGCACTATCCCATTGGAAGACACACGGACTATATACGAAGAGCGCGAGGCGAGACTATGACCGAGTATGCTGGGTCATTGGACACGAACGTCTTGCTCAGAGCCATTTTGAATGACATTCCTGAGCAACACGACGCTGCGAAAGAGCTAATAGAGCGCGCAGGGGTTAAATACCGGGTTTGCGATACCGCCCTGATTGAGATGGCATTCGTGCTGGAACGGCACTATGGGTTCTCAAGACAACATATCAAAGAAGCACTGGCTGGGGTCACAGCGCACCCGAGGCTGTCGTGCAATGCTGATATTATCAACAACAGCGCAGAGGATTTTGCCACGCATCCTGCCTTGTCGTTCGAGGATTGCTATCTGGCTCAGAGCGCTAAGGAAGCAGAGGCGCTGCCACTTTGGACGTTTGAGAGGAAGCTTGCCGGGCAAAGCGAGTATTCTGAGCTGTTGACACGGGGAGAAAACAAAGGCCGGTCAATAGTCAAGTAGCCCCATGTGGGACAGTGGGCTGCCCCCTGCCCCTTCTGACTGTGCCGGCGGCCGTGATTTTCTCCCTTTAGTAAAACACCTGGTAGATTTACTACTCGGCGAGGCCCATTTGGCTGACGACCATTTGGTAGTAGAGGCCGCGGGCGGCCATCAGCTGGGCGTGGTTGCCTTCTTCGCAGATCTGGCCGGCGTCGATGACGAGGATGCGGTCGGCGTCGCGGATGGTCGAGAGGCGGTGCGCGATGAGAAAGCTGGTGTGGTCTTTCATGAGCGCTAAGAGCGCGCGTTGGATGTCTTTTTCGGTCTTGGTGTCGACTGAGCTGGTGGCCTCGTCGAGGATCAGGATGGGGCTTTCGCCCAGCACGGCGCGGGCGATGGCCAAAAGCTGGCGCTGGCCGACGCTGAGGTTGTCGGTGCTGCCCGAGACGACGGTGTGGTAGCCGTGGGGCAGGCGCTGGATGAACTCGTGGGCGTGCGCCAGTTTGGCTGCCGCGATAACCTGCTCTTCGGTGGCCTGGGGCTTAGAGTAACGGATGTTGTCGAGGATCGTGCCCGTAAAGAGGCAGGTGTCTTGGAGGACGACCGAGAAGCAGCGGCGCAGGCTGTCGCGTTGGAGGCTGGTGATGGGCTGGCCGTCGATTAAGATCTGGCCGCAGTCGGCGTCGTAGAAGCGGGTCAGGAGGTTGACGATCGTCGTCTTGCCGGCGCCGGTCTCGCCGACCAGGGCGATTGTCTCGCCCGGCCGCACGTCAAAGCTAACGTCTTTAAGGACCGCTTGTTCGGGAGTGTAGGAGAAGTCGACGTTGTTGAAGGTGACGCGCCCTTGGCTGTCGTAGACCTCGATGGCGTCTGGGGCATCGGGCGTTTCTTCGGCCTGGTCCATGATCTCAAAGACGCGCTCGGCGCCGGCCAGTGCCGACTGGATGGTGTTCCACATGCCGGCGATGCTGTTCAGCGGCTGCCCGAACTGCTTGGAATAAGTGAGGAAGCTGACCGCCGTGCCGATGGGCAGGCCGTAGCCGATGGTCAAAATGCCCCCGGTGATGGCGACGACGGCAAAGATCAGGTTGTTGATGACGTTCATCAGGGGCATCATGAAGCCGGACCAGATCTGGGCGCGCAGGCTGGCGTTGTAGAGCTCGGTGTTGATGTTGGAGAACTCGTCGACTACGGCCGCTTTTCTGTCGAAGGCCTTGACCATCTTGAGTCCGAGGATGTTCTCTTCGATGGCGCCGTTGAGCTTGCCCAGGTTACGCTGTTGGGCGAGGAAGTAGGCGCGGCTGCGCTTGGCGATAGTACGGGTCAGGACCGCGACCAGGGGGATGCTGATGAGCACGGCCAGGGTCAGGACCGGGCTGAGTACTAGCATAATAGCTAATGATCCGGCCAAGGTGAGGACGCTGGAGATGAGCTGCGTGGTGGTGGAGGCGATGGTCGAGCTGATGTTGTCGATGTCGTTGGTCAGGCGGCTCATGGTATCGCCATGCGAGCGGTTGTCAAAGAAGACGAGCGGCAGTTTTTGCAGTTTGGCAAAGAAGTCTGAGCGCAGCTGGTTGACCAGCTTTTGCGTGACGTTCAGGGTGACGATGCCATTGACGGTGTTGAGCAGGTAGTTGGCCAGGTAGAGGGCGGCGATGATGGCCAGGATGAGCAACAGCTGCTGGCTGTCCAGCCAGTTGGGGGCGCCCAGGTGGAAGGTGTTGAAGGCCTGGCCGACAAAGTACGGGATGGCCACCGAGACCAGCGCCGAGAAGGCCGTGAGGATGATGGAGAGGAGGATCGTGCGGCCGAAGCGCAGGTAGATCTTGATGATGCGGAGCAGCGTGCCCCGGGTGTCGCGGGGCTTGGCCCCGGGTATGAAGCGGGCGTGGCCGCCGCCGCCGCCGCCGGCGCGGCCGCTCATGCGCGGCATTTTGAGCTCGGTGCGAATCGGGGGCTCAGGCATCGTTGCCCCCAACTTCCTGGTTGCCCCAGGCAGCGACGGCGCTGTCGACCTGCGAACGGTAGATCTCGCGGTAGGTCGGGCAGTCTTGCATCAGGCTGTCGTGGGTGCCGAGCCCCACAGAGCGCCCGTTGTCGAGTACGAGGATCTGGTCGGCGAACATCGCGGTCGTACAGCGTTGGGTGACGAGGATGACGGTGGGGTTATCGGTGGCGACGGGCGGGGCAGCCGCTACTGCGGCGTGAGCCGCAGTTGCGGCGGCGGGGGCGGGGTCCGTGGACGCGGCGGCGGACGCCACTGGTGCGGTGGCTCCCGCGCTTCTCGCCAATAAATGGGCGCGGATCTTGGACTCGGTGATTGAGTCGAGGGCGCTCGTGGCATCGTCCAGTACTAGTATGGGCGCTTGCTTGATGATGCCGCGGGCGATTGAGATGCGCTGCTTTTGGCCGCCCGAGATGTTCACCGCGCCGGCGCCGAGCAGGCTTTCGTAGCCTTCGGGCATCTGCTCGATGAAGCTGGCGGCCTCGGCCTGGCCGGCCGCCTGGCGCACCTCGGCCGGGCTGGCCTGGGGGCGGCCCCAGCGGATGTTGCTGCTGACGGTGCCCGAGAAGAGCATCGGCTTTTGCGGCACGATGGCCACGTGGGCGCGCACTTGGTCGGCCGCCAGCGCGCCGAGGTCGTGCCCGCCCAGCCGGATGGAGCCGCTTTGGGCGTCGTAAAAGCGCAGCAAGAGCCAGCAAAGCGTAGATTTGCCCGAGCCGGTCGGGCCGATCACGGCCAGGCTAGTGCCGGCCTCGAC
>WRFC01000039.1 GCA_009779015.1 Coriobacteriia bacterium
TGCGTGGCTCTATCTTGATAGCAACGTCGGGCTGGCTGATCACGCAGCGCTCGACACAGATGCCACAGCCTGTGCACTTATCCACATTGATAACTGGCGCAAAGAGGACATGATGGATGTCGCCCTCGCGCTTTCGGTAATCTATCGAGATGGCTTGGTCGATCAACGGGCAGACCCGATAGCAGACCTCGCAACGGTTGGCATTCGTAAAGACCACGCAGAGGTCCTCGTTGATTACAGCGGTGCCCATACGCACGTCGGCACGGGTCGTAATATCGCGCAGCGCCCCGGTTGGGCAGGCCGCCACGCAGGGAAAGCCTTCGCACATCCGGCAGGCCTTGCGCCGAGCGTCGATATAAGGGGTTCCCGCCGACCGCCCTGTGGCAATCGTGGCGGTCTGGATGGCCGCATACGGGCAAGCCAGAACGCATTTGCCACAAGACACGCAACGGGCGATAAAGTCATCTTCGCTCTGAGCGCCCGGAGGCCGCAAAAGGCTAGCATCGCCCAAAATACTGTATAGGGTTTGAGCGGCAATCAAAACCGTGCCCATAGCAGCGGCTACAGGCAGACTCTTTTTCCCCATAAAACAGACCGTCCCTTCCAATAATGCAATAATACGTTCGTTTAATAGGGCAGCCTATCAGGACTTGCCCCTTCAGACCGGAATTAACCCTTGTGTTTTGATAGGGTTTTCTTGATTGCTGGCAGAGGAGCTGTTTGGGGCTGCGGAAGGGCAGCGGAGGGGCTATGGAGGGGATGTGAAGAGGGTGTGGAGGGGATGCGGAGGGGATGTGTTGGTCTGCCCAGAGAGCGTGCTCAGCGGCTGGCATGGTCTGCCCGCGAGCGCAGATTGCCATTGCCGAGTGCGGCCCGTACTGCCCTAAAGATAGGGACGCTGGCGATCAGCTTTAACAGGTCGGGGATCAGGAATGGCGCAACAGCGACACTGAGGGCGACCAGCAGGCTTGATTTGGTCGAGAACATGAACCAAAGCAGGCCGAAAGAATCGTAGACGATGATCATCAAGACCCCGAAAGCCATGTCTCTGAAGAGCCCTTGGCGCGCGCTGCTGGGCTTGCCCGGGACAGTCTGCCGTGTCTGCCCAGCCTGCCGTGTTGTCAATCGGCGCAACAGCGCGACTAGCACGGCCGCCAAGAGAAAGCCGAATAAAAAGCCGCCCGTCGGCCCAATCAGCCAGGCTGCCCCAGCTTTGAACCCGGCACCCACAGGCAGGCCGATTGCGCCAAGCACAAGATACCCGGCAACAGCAGCAATTGCCGCGCCCGGGCTCAGGGCTAAAACAATAATCAACAGGGCTAGGGTTTGCAGTGTGAAAGGAACCGGGCCAACCGGCAATTGAATCTGGGCGGACACAGCCAGCAGGGCAATGCCCAGAGCGGCAAATATCAGGCTCCGAATCCGGCTTTGGCTCTGCAAGAGACTTCTCTGTCGCTCCGTCGGCCGCAGCGGATCGTTATTCTGCGGTTAGAACAATTGTGCCGTCTTTTGTCAGCGCTACCGAGCGCTCAAAATGTGCCGACGGCCTGCCGTCCAGCGTGCAAACCGTCCAGCCATCGGCCCCGGGACCGGTAGTCTCATATGTACCGGCATTGATCATCGGCTCGATAGCCAGGCACATCCCCGTTTTCAATTTGATCCCGCGTCCCTGATGGCCGTAATTAAAGACATTCGGGTCTTCATGCATCCTGCGCCCGATGCCATGTCCAACATACTCGCGCACCACGCCAAAGCCTGCGGCCTCGGCCACAGTCTGGACAGCGTGCCCAATGTCCCCCAGATGCCCACCGGCCAAAGCGGCGTGCACTCCGGCCCACATCGAGGCCTCAGTGACCTCTAAGAGGCGGCGCTTTTCTTCGGAGATCTCGCCCACTGCAAAGGTTGCGGCATTGTCGCCGTACCAGCCATTGATGATCGCCCCGGTATCGATGGAGATGATGTCGCCTTCTTTAAGAATGACTTCGGCGGACGGGATACCGTGCACGATCTGCTCGTTGATTGAGGCGCAGATGGTGCCCCGAAAACCGTTATAGCCAAGAAAGGCCGGTGTTCCGCCTTCCATGCGTATCAGGTTCTCGGCAAAGCGGTCGAGCTCGAGGGTCGAGATGCCCGGGCGTACGCGCTCTCCGGTCTTGCGCAAGACCTTTGCGCTGAGGCGGCCAGCTGGCTTCATGGCCTCGATTTCATCTTCTGTCTTGATGATTACCATGATTGGGTGCTCTTGTCTCTAAAAGGCACGCAGCCTTAGCCGATAATCCCTTGGATCGCAGAAAAGACCTGATCGGTTGTGAGCTCGCCATCGACCTCGCGCAGCAGCCCCGAGCCGCGATAATAATCGATCAGCGGAGCTGTCGACTTCTGATAGGCTCCCAGGCGCGTACGTACTGCCTCGGAGGTATCGTCGTCACGCTGGTAGAGCGGGGTGCCGCATTTTGGGCAATCTGGCCCATCGTCAACAGATCCGATATAGCCACAAGCCTTGCAGAGCCGACGCTTTGAGAGCCGCTCGACGATTACCTCGGGGTCAACATCGATGGCCACAACAGCATTGAGGTTACGGTTCATTTCAGCGAGCTCGGCATCGAGTGCGACCGCCTGGGCCGTTGTCCGTGGAAAGCCATCGAGGATAAAGCCCGCATCAGTGTCTGGCTCGCGCAGGCGCTCTTTGACCAGGCCGATAATCACGTCATCCGGAACCAACTCGCCCGCATCCATATAAGATTTGGCTTTCAGCCCCAAAGGCGTACCAGCGTCAACGGCCGCCCTCAGCATGTCACCGGTCGAGATATGGGCATAGTGTTGTTCGGCAACGAGACGAGCCGCTTGGGTACCCTTGCCGGCACCGGGGGCACCTAACAGAACTATATTCACGTCGTCTACCTCCGTTTCTTTTTACTTAAAGAATCCCTCATAGTGATACATCTTTAATTGGCTCTCGATCTTGCTCATGGTATCGAGGGCGACGCCGACCATGATCAGAATCGAGGTGCCGCCAAACGCGTGTATCAGGTAGTTGCCACTGAAAGAGAAAAGGATGGTCGGAATAACAGCAATACAGGCGATATAAAAACCGCCCGGCAATGTAATGCGGTTCAAGACATTCTTGATGTATTGGACAGTGTTGGCGCCAGGTCTAACCCCTGGGATAAAACCACCTTGTTTTTGCAAGTTACTTGCAGTTTCTTGAGGGTTAAAAACCATAGAAGTATAGAAAAAGCAGAAAAAGACAATCAAAGCCAAGGTCATTATCCAGTTTAACGCCCCATGTGTCAGCCAATTGCTGAACGTGGTCAGCCATCCGACATTAAAGAATGCCGCCAACTGGGCTGGAAAATAGAGCAGGGCCGAGGCAAAAATGATCGGGATAACGCCGGCGCCGTTGACTTTCAGGGGGATGTATGTCGACGAGCCACCCATCACTCGGCGGCCTTGGATGCGCTTGGCGTAGTTGATCGGGATGCGCCTCTGGGCGCGCTCGATTAAGACGATGCCCGGGATCACAGCCAAGACGATGATGATGATCAAGGCAGTGAAAGCAATGCTCGAAGGAGTGAACTGCCCTAAAGACTCCATGATGGCCGAAGGAAAACCGGCTACGATGTTTGAGAAGATGATCAGCGACATGCCGTTTCCGACACCCCTCTGGGTGATCAACTCGCCCATCCACATGATCAGGGCAACACCGGCCACCAATGTAAAGACGATTACCGCCGAGCTAAAGAGCGATGGCAAGTTGGGGCTTAAGACCAGCCCATACTGCGCCTGAAACAAGAAGAGGTAGCCAATGGCGTTGATCAAGCCGAGTGCCAACGTCAAATAACGCGTGATCTGTGTGATCTTCTTTTGCCCTGTATCGCCCTCCCGCGACCAACGCTGGAGGCTCGGGATAACTCCCTGCATCAACTGCATGATGATCGACGATGTGATGTATGGCATGATGCCGAGCGACAACACAGAGAAACGCGAGAGCGCGTTACCAGAAAAGATATTCAGGATGCCCATCATCGACCCGGACGCCGCATCAGGGTTATTGAATGCCGCTGTCAGCTCATTGACCGGGATACCTGGGACGGGAACAAAAGAGCCAAGCCGGTAGAGGGCGATGATCGCCAGAGTGAAGATTATCTTCCGACGTAGCTCGGGAACACGAAAAGCATTAAGGATCGCGCTTAGCACGCCGCCTCCACCCTTCCACCGGCGGCTTCGATCTTTTTGGCCGCGCTTGCGGACACTTTATCAACCTTCACAGTCAAGCTCTTCTTGAGCTCGCCGTCACCTAAGACCTTGACCAGCGTGCTCTCTTTTTTAATAACTCCCTTGTCTTTCAGGCTGGCGTTATCGACGGTCTCACCGTCCGCAAAGAGCTCTTCGAGCCGCCCGACGTTGACCGGGGCATACTCGACTCTATTGATGTTCTTGAAACCCGGCAGGTAGGGCAAACGACGCGCGAGCGGGGTCTGCCCGCCCTCAAAACCATTGCCTTTGGCACCACCGGCGCGTGACTTTTGGCCATTGTATCCACGCGTGGCCGTCTTGCCACGGCCAGAGCCCGGCCCACGACCGACACGCTTACGTGATTTTGTGGCACCGGGAGCCGGCGCCAGATCGTGAAGTTGCATTTAGATCTCCTCAACCTTCACCAGATGTTTGACTTTGAAAAGCATACCACGCACTGCTGGGTTATCGACCTGCTCAACGGTTTTGTTCATCTTTCCGAGACCAAGGGCACGAATCGTCTTGCCTTGGTCGGCCGGCAACCCAATTGTTGAGCGGACCTGTGTGACCCGCAATGTTTTTTGAGAATCAGCCATAAAAGATCAGCTACTCCTTCCAACCATAGATCTTGGCAATCGAGATATTGCGGCGCCGAGCTACTTCTTCAGGGCTGGAGAGCGACTTCAGGCCCTCTGCGGCAGCCTTGACGATATTCATGGCGTTGCTCGTGCCCAAAGACTTAGAAAGCGCATTCTTGACGCCAGCCAGCTCTAAAAGCGCGCGCACGGGGCCGCCTGCCGTTAACCCGGTACCAGGAGTAGCCGGCTTCAGAAGCACCTTACCCGCCCCATAGGTGCCAAGCACCTCATGTGGGAGCGTGCCATCGGCAGTCAGCGGTACAGTGAAGAGGTTCTTCTTGGCGTCTTCGACGCCTTTTTTTATGGCAATCGGCACTTCAGCGCTCTTGCCCATGCCAACACCAACGCGCCCTTCACCGTCTCCTACAACCACGAGGGCTGTCAGCGAGAAGCGACGCCCGCCCTTGACGACCTTGGAAACACGGTTGATGTAGACGACCTTCTCCTGTAGCTCGACTACAGGTGCCTTTTCTCCTCGTGCCATGTAATCTACCTTCCTAGAACTTCAAGCCCGCTTCACGGGCGCCATCGGCCAGAGCCTTGACCCGGCCATGATAGATATAACCGCCCCGGTCAAAAACCACGGCCTCGATCTGCGCGTCTTTTGCCCGTTTGCCAATCAGCTCGCCCACGGCCTCGGCGCCTTCGACAGTCGCGCCGCTCTTATCCTGGCTTTTAAACTCAGCATCGAGCGAAGAGGCCGCGACCAATGTGCGTCCGGCGATGTCATCGATGACTTGAGCATAGATATGACAGTTTGAACGGGTCACGCGCAACCGTGGGACTTCAGGGGTGCCGCTGATCTTGCCGCGGATCCGGCGCTGGCGGCGCCTCAGTGCTTTTGCCTTTACCTTTTGTTTGTCCATCTCGTATTACTCCCTTTTAGATCAGCTACCGGCAGCCTTGCCGAGCTTCCTGCGGACATACTCACCGCTGTAGCGGATGCCCTTGCCTTTATACGGCTCGGGCTTGCGCCACTTGCGGATATCTGCGGCGACCTGGCCGACCTTTTGTTTGTCGATCCCCCGGACGATGATCTGGGTCTGGGCGGGTACCTCAAAGCTAATGCCGTCCTCAGCCTTGACCAGCACCGGGTGCGAGTAGCCAAGCTGCAGCTCAAGGTCTGAGCCCTTGAGGGCGGCGCGATAGCCAACGCCGATGATTTCGAGGCTCTTAGAGAAACCCTCGCTGACGCCGACCACCATGTTATTGATCAGTGTTCGGTAGAGCCCGTGATAAGCCCTGGCCTCTCGGCTGTCATCAGCGCGTTCGATGAGCAGCACAGCATCTTCAAGACGTGCGCTGATCATTGGCTTGATTTCTTGGGAGAGCTCCCCCTTTGGGCCTTTGGCCTTGACCACAGACCCCTGAATGCTGACCTCCACCCCCGCAGGGATAGGAATCGGCAGCTTTCCAATACGTGACATGGCTCGATTTTCCTCTCGTCTTAACCTTAAAGACTTACCAGATATAGGCGATGACTTCGCCGCCGACGCCGGCTTTACGTGCGTCGCGATCGGCCATCATGCCTTTTGATGTTGAGATAACAGCGGTTCCCAAGCCACCGAGGACGCGCGGCAGCGCGTCTTTGCCCGCATAGACACGCAGCCCGGGTTTAGAGATCCGCTTTAAGCCGCGGAGCGTCCTCTCCCTCTTGGGGCCATACTTCAGCGTAATGACCAAGCTCTTGCAAGGGTCTGCTTCTTCTACCTGGTAATCGATGATATAGCCCTCTTCTTTGAGGATGCGGGCAATTTCAACGAGTTTCTTGCTGGACGGCATCGAGACCGTCTCTTTATTTGCTGAATTCGCGTTACGCACCCGCGTGAGCATATCCGCGATCGGATCTGTCATGGACATTTGTAACCTCCTATGGTTCTCGTGAGGATGACTCAGCCCGGTAGTTCGCTTTCTGGCCGTACCAGCCAAGCGCTTTCCGAGTCAAGCCCCGGTGCTCAGCTTTACCAGCTGGCCTTGCGGACACCGGGTAGTTCGCCGCGGTTAGCCAGTTCGCGCAGGCAGACTCGGCAGAGCCCGAACTGACGGTAGTAGGCCCGAGGGCGCCCACAGCGGCTGCAGCGGTTATGCTGGCGCGTGGAGAACTTGGGCGTACGATGTGCTTTGGCGATCATCGACTTCTTTGCCATAACCTCTCCTAATTCCTTCTGAAGGGAAAGCCCAGGGCATCAAAGAGTGCCCGAGCGTCTTCATCATTGTTGGCCGACGTCACAAA
>WRFC01000040.1 GCA_009779015.1 Coriobacteriia bacterium
CGCAGCAGCAGGCACGCCGCCCCCGGGCACACCCTCGGGCACAGCAGCAGGCACGCCAGCCTCGGCCACGGCCGACCCCGCCCCGCCTAGTCTTTTTCGATCGGAAAACGCACGGTGATGACGTCGCCTTTGATCTGCACCTTGGGCAGGTCGGTGAGCGAGATGTAGTAGCGCGCGGCCAAAAGCTCAAAGGCTTTCTCCATCTCGCGCGAGAAGGCCTGGACGTCCTCGGAAGCTAGCTTGAGGCCGCGGCTGTCTTTGAAGATGTCGGCCTTTTTGTGGCGGTAGCGGCTCTTTTTGGCCTGGCTCAAAAGGTCGCTTTGCGGGCTGATCTGCCCGGCCAGCACGCGGTGCGCGGTGCGCTCCGAGATATCCAGGCCAATGGACGAGGCGATGCGGATGAACTCGGCGGCGTCGGTGGCCATGGCCAGGCGCTGGGCAACAGGCAGCGTCTCGGGGTCGTCGACGAAAAGCAGCGTGTCGGCGCTGACCGCGCGCTGCGACATCTCGAGCAGCGTGGCCGCGATCTCGGAGTTCGAGCCCAGGTAGACGTGGATGGCCCCGCGGTTGGCCAGCGCGAACTCGATGGCCGTGCGCAAAATGTTGCGCGGGCCGCGCGCCACCTGAAGCTCGCCCGACTCGCCCAGCTCAAGCACCGGAAAGCTGGACTGATCGACCTTCTCGCCCAGATGGGCAGTGCTGGCCGCGACCCTAAAAGCCGACCCCAGCCCCGGGGCCGAGCTGACGATACGCGCCTCGTCGGTGTTGCTGCGAATCGAGAAAAGCGCCATGCCGCGGCCGTGGATGCCCCAGTCATCCTCGACCATGGTCTCAAGTTTAGAGGTCACGCGGGCGTCAAAAACCAGCTCTTGAAGCTCCGCCGGAATGCCGTCGCCGTCGTCAATGACGGTCAGACGGCGCTCTTCTCCCTCTTTTTGGCTGGCAATATAGATGCTGTGGGCGTGCGCGTCGCGGGCGTTGCGGAGCAGCTCGATGACCGTGTCTTCGATGCAGCGGATGTCGTGCTTGGCCTGGCGGCGCTCGGCCTCCTCGATGCGCAGGCGCACAAAGCCCTCGCCGAGGTTCTCTTCAACGCGCAGATGGCTGCCGCCCGAGACCTGCTCGATGAAATCTATGAGCTTATCGTCGCTCATCTTGGCTCATCTTGACTCGTCTTCCTGTCGTGGCCAAGACCGGTTTTTAAGGGGAGAAGGCCTTTTGCGGCCTGCGCCCCGACCCGCGCCCCGGCCCACGCCCTGGCCCGGCCCGAACCGGCTTGGGGGCAATGCTTATTTGGCGAAGTCCTCGGCCCGGCTCTCCCTGATTACCAAGACCTTGATCTGGCCGGGGTATTCCATCTCGTCTTCGATCTGCTTGGCAATATCGTGCGCCAAAACGGTGGCCTGGTTGTCCGAGACCTGGTGCGGCTCGACCATCACGCGGACCTCGCGGCCGGCCTGCATGGCGTAGGTCTTCTCGACACCGCTGTAAGAGTTGGCGATGGCCTCGAGCTTTTCGAGACGCTTGATGTAGCTCTCGATGGACTCGCGGCGAGCACCGGGGCGGGCGGCCGAAATGGCATCGGCGGCCTGGATCAAAACGGCCACGACAGTCGATGGCGTGACATCGTTATGGTGCGCCTCGATGGCATGGACGATCTCGGGGCTCTCGCCAAAGCGGCGGGCGAGGTCGGCGCCGATCACGGCATGCGAGCCTTCGACCTCGTGGTCGACGGCCTTGCCGAGGTCGTGCAAGAGGCCGGCCCGCTTGGCCTGGGCCGGGTCGAGCCCCAGTTCGGCGGCCATCACGCCAGCCAGGGCGGCGACCTCGAGCGAATGCTGCAGGACGTTTTGCCCGTAGGACGTGCGGTAGCGCAGGCGGCCGAGGATGTTCACGATCTCGGGATGGAGGTCGTGGATGCCGGTGTCAAAGGCGGCCTGGCTGCCGGCCTCATGGACCTGCTGGCCAACCAGCTCGGTGGCCTTGTTGAAGGTCTCTTCGATGCGCGCCGGGTGGATGCGCCCGTCGGCGATCAGGTTCTCGAGCGTGACGCGCCCGATCTCGCGGCGCACCGGGTCAAAGCTCGAGATGATCACGACCTCGGGCGTGTCATCGATGATCAGGTTGATGCCCGTGATTTGCTCAAAGCTGCGGATGTTGCGCCCCTCGCGGCCGATGATGCGGCCCTTGACATCGTCCGAGGGGATGCTGACCGTCGAGATCGTGTGCTCGGCCGTATGGTCGGCGGCCACGCGCTGGATGGCCAGCGAGAGGATCTCGCGCGACTTCTTGTCGGCCTCGGCCTTGGTGCGCTCCTCAGAGTCGCGCAAGATCTTGGCCTCTTCGCGCACGACATCGCTCTTTACGCGGTTCAAGAGCTCGGCCCGCGCCTCTTCGGTATTCATCCGCGCCGTCTGCTCTAAGTTCTCGCGCGCCTGGACCTCGGCGTCTTCGACATCATGCTGGCGGCGCTCGAGCTGGCCAGACAACGAAGAGAGCTGGTGGTCGCGGGCGTCCAGCGTATCCGAGCGTTTATCGAGGTTCTCTTCGCGCTGTAAAAGCCGGTTCTCGAGGTTCTTGATCTCTTTGCGGCGTTCGGTGATCTCGGCATCGGCCTCGTTGCGCATCTGAAAGGCCATGTCTTTGGCCTCGATGAGGGCTTCTTTCTTCTTGGCCTCAGCCTGCTTTTCGGCATCTGCCAGCGCCTCTTCGGCATTTGCAATGACGGTCTTGGCACGGCTGTTCAAAACGTAGCGCGTCAATAAGAAAGCGATGACAGCACCGATAATGAGAGCGAGTACTGCGATAATGATGGTTATTGCGCTTCCAGGCATCTCGTCTATTCCTTTCTCAAACATGCAGCGAAGCTGACTAAAAAGCCAGCAGTATGGTTGAACTGGGATGCCATAACCCACATCGAGTCGGATACCAGACATCCGACAAAGTGACCTGCCCCATAAAAACAGGGTCTTCAATAAGAAAATACCAAGCCCATAACACGCCCTCGATCAGGCCCGGGTGCTGATCAAAATGCCATAGTGTATGTTAGAACAGATGGAGTGGTATCGTCAACTAAACCCCTTGCCGGGGCCTGTATGACGTATTGACAGTATTCGCCCATTTGCTTTAGACTACATGCAAAATCGAATCCGATCTTTCAGGTGCTAAAGGCGCGGCCGCCCGCTGGCTGGCCTTTAGAGAATAGGGAACGAGGTGCAAGGCCTCGGCGAACCCATCGCCGTAAGCGGAGAGGAAGCTTTCAGGCCGCACGCAATCTGTGCAGCCATCAGCCACTGAGGTGCGTCTTGCCTTGGGAAGGCGAAAGCAGACATCGACCCGCCAGCCGGAAGACCTGCCTGAGAGACGAATCGTGGATCAAGGCAAAGTCCGCGAATGCAGTGAAAGCCAACTTTTTGTTGAGCCGCTGCGTTCGCGGTTTTTTTGTTCAGGGCTTATTGGGGATAAGAGAATGGAGGATTTATCATGGCGGGGAGTGGGACTTTAAAGAAAGGCAGCCTGAATCTCTTAGAGACGATTGCGCTGTCGGCGGCGATCATGGCGCCTTCGGCCAATACGGCCATCTCGGTGCCTTTAGTGATCACTGTGGCGGGAAGCTCGGTCAGCCTGGCCTTTGTCTTTGCCATCATCTTGGCGCTCTGCTTGTCATTTGCGATCTTGAAGTTCAATCGCTTTTTTCCCTCTTGTGGGTCTCTCTACACGTTTACCGAGAAAGGGCTGGGTAAGACTGCCGGGTTTGCCTCGGGCTGGATGCTGGCCTTTACCTACCTCTTGTTCGCACTGGGGAGCTCGGCGGCCTTTGGCCTTTATGTCTCGATCCTGCTCAGTGAGATCGGCCTGAATATCAGCTGGATCATCATCTCGCTGGTCTTCTTGGCGGTGGTCTGGGTCCTGGCCTACCGTAACATCAACCTCAGTATGCGCGTGATGCTGGTTTTGGAAGGCATCTCGATCACCTTGGTATTGATCTTAGTGGTCGTGATCTTTGTGACTGTCGGGCAGCAAGGCCAGGGGATACCGCTGGCACCGCTGCAGACCAATGGCAATAGCTGGTCGGTGATGGCACAAGGGGTGGCCTTGGCCTTGGTGGCCTTTGCCGGGTTCGAGGGCGCCAGCTGCTTGGGCGAAGAAGCCAAGAACCCCAAGAAGAATATCCCGATGACGATCTTGGGCACGGTCATCTTTTTGGGCATCTTCTTGATGGTCACCGGATATGGGCAGGTCATCGGCTTTCACCTGGACATGAATGCCTTCTACGACGCCATCGCCGACCCCCTGGGAACGTTGGCCGGCATGTACATCTCGCAGACTTATGCCACCTTGGTCACATTGGGCATCGCCTTGTCGCTGCTCTCTTGTACCATCGGCTGCGCCTGCGCCGCCTCGCGCGTTTTCTTGGGCATGAGCCGCGATGGGCTGCTGCACAGGCGCATTGCGGCCACGCATCCAAAGCACCACACCCCGCATATCGCAGTCATCGTCTCGATGTCTTTGCTCGTCGTGGTCGAGGCCATCTATTTCTTTTTCAATACCGGCACGGACAGCACCGGGTTGTTCTTGGCCGCTTTCGGCACCGCCGCGCTGTCTGTCGTGATCGCCTATCTGCTCACGACATTGTCCGGCGTCGTTTACTTCTTGCGCGAGCGGCTCTGGAGGTTCTGGCAGATCATCATCCCGGTGATTGCCATGGCGGCGTTAGTGCTCGTCTTTGTCGCAAACATCTTTCCGGCACCGGCCTTTCCGGGCAACCTCTACCCCTATCTGGCGCTGGTCTGGCTGGTCATCGGCTTTATCGTGATGTTCTTTTCAAGACGCTCGAACAAGGCCCATCCGGCCGAGTTGTCCGATGCCGGATCGTCCGAAACCGGGTCTCTCGACGAGACGGTCTAAGAAAGAAGCGGGCAGTTGGGGCCGGGCTGGCATTTGCTTGTGCTGCTGGCCCCGCCTGCACGCTTGTTGACAGTACAGGCCGCTCGGGAGCTTTCAGGCTCCGAGCACCGCTTTTTCTTCGGACAACGGCTGCACGGGCACGGGTACGACCGACTGGCCAACCGGCTTTGCCGGCTCTTTGGTCGTCGCTGAGCCACCAGCCGCTGCACCGCTGCCAGTACCGCTGCCAGCACCGCCGCCCTTGCCTCGCCCGCCGGCGGCCGGATCGGTCAGCCCGAGCTTCTCGCGCAGGATGGCCTCGATCTCGTCGCGCAGCGGCGGGGTCATGCGCAAGAGGTCTTTGGCCGCCTCACGCCCCTGACCGAGCCGCTCTTCTCCATAGGTATACCAGGCGCCCGACTTCTTAACCACCCCTTCTTCGACCGCCAGGTCAAGCAGGCAGCCCTCTTTAGAGATACCCTCGCCATACATGAGGTCGAACTCGGCCTGCCTGAAGGGCGGGGCGACTTTGTTCTTGACGACTTTGGCACGCACGCGGTTGCCGATGATATCGGTACCCTTTTTGATAACATCGATCTTGCGGATATCGATGCGCACGCTAGAGAAGAACTTTAAGGCACGGCCGCCGGTCGTGGTCTCGGGGCTGCCGAACATCACGCCGATCTTCTCGCGCAGCTGGTTGATAAAGATGCAGGTGGTGTTGGAGCGCGAGAGCGAGCCAGCCAGCTTGCGCAGGGCCTGGCTCATCAGCCTGGCCTGGGCGCCGACTGTGACATCGCCGATCTCGCCCTCGATCTCGGCCCGGGGCACCAGCGCCGCCACCGAGTCGATGACGATGGCGTCAATGGCCCCGGAACGGACAAGCATGTCACAGATCTCGAGCGCCTGCTCGCCAGTATCGGGCTGCGAGATCAGAACCTCATCGATATCGACCCCGAGCTTAGCCGCATACCCCGGGTCCAAAGCGTGCTCGGCGTCGATAAAGGCGACGATACCGCCCAGCGCCTGGGCCTGCGCCAGGATCTGCAAGGCGAGAGTCGTCTTGCCACTGGATTCGGGGCCAAAGACCTCGACTATGCGCCCGCGTGGCACCCCACCGATGCCCAGGGCGGCGTCGAGGGATAGGGACCCGGTCGGAATGATGCCGATATCAAAGCTCGGCCCCCCCTCACCATATTTCATGATCGAGCCTTTGCCGAACTTCTTCTCAATCTGCTCAGTCGTGAGCTCGAGTGCCTTGCTCTTGTCGTCATCCATTCAGCGCACCGTCCTTTTTTGGGTTATAACTCAAATTATAACGAACATTTGTTCGGTGTCAAGCCCAGCCTTTAATATACCTTGCCGACTTGATTCTAATTGTAACCAAGTATCGCTTTACGCCCAGAGAAACCATGGAAAACACTCTGAAAAGAAATTGAAATGGGGGCTCGCCGGGCGCTGGCTGAAGGCGGATTCGCATAGCGGACCCGGACCAGTCGCGCTCATCGCTGTAACTCGCTGACCTGCGCCTCGGCGTAGGTCAGCTCAGACAGACAGCGATAAGCGAGCGCGCCCTGGCCGGGTTCATGCGAATGGGCCTTCAGCCAGCGCCCGGCTCGCCAAGTCTGGGTTGAGGTTGAGACGGTGGATCAAATGTGGAGGCGAGAATCAGGCGAAAACGCCCTGTGTCTTGGACTGCTTTTTAGTTGCGGCCATCCAGCGCTTGTTGGAGGAGCTCGAGGGCGTATTGGCAGGCCTGGTGGCGTATGGTCGCCCGGTCGCCAGTGAAATGGCGGGTTGAGGCCGTGTGGCGGCCAAGGCCGGCCACGGCAAAGCAGACCAGGCCGACGGGCTTGTCGGGGCTGCCACCGCCGGGGCCGGCGATGCCGCTGGTCGAGACGGCCAGGTCGACGCCGAGGCAGCGGCGGGCGCCCTCGGCCATGGCCAAGGCGCACTCCTCGCTGACCGCGCCGACGCTCTCGAGCACCTGGGCGGGCACGCCCAGGGCGGCCTCTTTGACCGAGTTGTCGTAGGACACGACGGCGCCAAAAAAGACGTCGGACGAGCCCGGTACCTCGGTCAAGGCAGCCGCTACGAGGCCGCCGGTGCACGACTCGGCCGTGCCCAGGCGAGCGTTGCGTTGGCGCGCCAGCTCAAGCACCGTGGC
>WRFC01000041.1 GCA_009779015.1 Coriobacteriia bacterium
CCTGCAGCGCCCGCCGACGCGGACGAAGGCGGGGCGATTCCCAAGCCGTTGATCACGGGCAGCATGGTCATCGGCGTTTTGCTGGGCATTGCGGTCTTCATCGCCTTGCCGGCGGTCCTGACGAATTTTATCGTCGGCGACTATTCGCTGCACACCCTGCTTTGGAACATCGTCGACGGGGTGATCAGGATCGCGATCTTTATCGCCTACCTCTGGCTGATCGGGCGCATGAAAGACGTCAAGCGGATGTTCGGCTACCACGGTGCCGAGCATAAGACGATCCACTGCTTTGAGCATGGCTGCGAGCTGACTCCCGAGAACGCCGCCCGCTTTCCGCGGCTGCACGTTCGCTGCGGCACGGCATTTCTTTTGATGACGCTCTTGATCGCTATCATCGTCTATACGGTGGTGCCTGTTGGCCTGCTGATCGACGCAATGGGTGTTACGAGCTCGATTCTGCGCCTCGTGCTGGTGATTGTCACGCGCATCATCCTGCTGCCTTTGATCGCCGGGTTCTCTTATGAGGTAACGGTCAAATGGGCGGGGTCGCGCCCTCAGAACCCGCTTGTCCAGGTCGTGCTCTGGCCTGGTTTGCAGATGCAGCGGCTGACGACCCGGCAGCCTGATAAGAGCCAGCTGGAATGCGCCATTGCGGCGATGCAGCTGGTCTTAGAGCGTGAAGAGAGCGAGCAGCGAAGTCAGCAGCAGCAAGAGCAGGGCAAACGCGAGAAGAGCGGGCAGCACGGCCAGCCGGATGGGGGAGCGGTCAGTCCAACGCTGGACGATGCGTCTGGCCAACCGGCCAGCGCGGCCACTGTGGCCTCAGGCTGAATGCTTCAGGGGCAAGATACGTTATACTAGAAAGAAGCCAAAAGTATCCCGATGAAAGGCTGATATCCCATGTCAGGGCATTCAAAATGGGCAACGACGAAGCATCGCAAAGCGGCTCAAGACGCCAAGCGTTCGGCGCTGTTCTCTAAACTCTCACGCAACATCACCGTCGCAGCCAAAGAAGGCGGCGACCCGAATCCTGAGAATAACGCTTCATTAGCGGCCGCAGTCGCTAAGGCCAAGGGCTATTCGCTGCCCAAAGACAAGATCGACACGGCCATCAAGAAGGCCTTTGGCTCTGGCGCCGAGGCCACTCATTTTGAGACTGTGGTCTATGAGGGCTATGGCCCGGCCGGGGTGGCGATCCTCTGCGAGGCTTTGACCGACAACCGCAACCGCACGGCCGCCGATGTGCGCAGCGCCTTTACGCATAGTGGCGGTAACCTCGGGACGACCGGCTCGGTGGCCTTTCAGTTCGAACGCAAGGGGCAGTTGACGTTAGAGAAGGCCCAGGCCAAAGACGAGGACGAGTTCATGCTGATGGTGGCCGAGGCCGGCGGCGAGGACTATGAGGATGCGGACGACGAATGGGTCGTGCTGACCGCGCCATCCGACCTGGCCGAGGTCAAGCAGGGTTTAGAGGGGCAAGGCCTGGAGGTCAAGGGCTATGAGCTGATCATGCAGCCGACTACCCCGACCGAAGTCAATGTCTCGGACGCCAAAAAGGTGATGCGCCTGGTCGATCGGCTCGAAGAGCTCGAAGACCTTCAGAACGTCTATCACACAATGGACCTGAGCGAAGAGATAATCGCCGCTCTGGATGAATAAGCTGCTTGTCTGATCGGCTGGTCTAATCGGGCGAGGACAGTCCTGAACAGAAAGCGAGGGGTCCTGGATGCGGGTGCTATGGGCCCAAATTGCCGAGATCGAAGAAGAGGATAAAGACATCCAGAGGCTTCGCTGCCAGGTGATTGACCCGATAGCCGATAACCTCGGCTTTATCCAAGCCTTACATTACCTGGTCTTTGGCCCGCCTTTGCAGGCCGGGCAGCTAGTACTGCTGAACATGACAGCGATCGACCTTGGCCTGGGGACCGGGGGTCTGGCCTTTGTGCAGCCCAACCTCAGTTTTTCGGATTATGGCCAAATGGACAGGCATGCGCCCGAGCGCAAAGACGGCCACATCATGAAGCTCAGATACTCGCCCCTCCAGCGCGAGGTGATGGCGGTCGAGGAGCCAAGCTCTCTATACCACGAGCTCTTGCGTACAGCCGACAGCCTTCAAGGGCTGCCAGTCGTCTGTTGCAGCCTGCATTCGCAAGCGGTGTTGGTGGCCGCTGCCATCAAGAGCTGCAAGCCCGAGGCCAGGGTGGTTTACTGCATGACCGATGAGGCGGCGCTGCTGGTTGGGCTCTCTGATGTCTTACGCGCGGCCCGCACTCTGGGGCTGATCGACGCCTGCATCAGCTGCGGCCAGGCGATCGGCGGCGACCTTGAGGCCGTGAACATCTACTCGGGGCTTTTAGCGGCCAAGCTGGCCTGCCGCGCCGACTATGCCGTCTGCTCGATTGGGCCAGGCGTGGTCGGCACCGGCACGGCCTTTGGCCATGGCGGGCTGGCCCAGGCTCAGGCCCTGAATGCCGTCGCTGCCTTGGGCGGCCTGCCGGTGGCCACGCTCCGCCTCTCTGAGGCCGATAGCCGCCCCCGCCATCTGGGGCTCAGCCATCACAGCCGAACGGTGCTCGGCCGGGCTTGCCTGGCCAAGGCCTTGGTGGCATTGCCCAACGATATCTCAGCGGCCTTTTTAAACGAGTTGCGCGAGGCGCTCAAAGACTCGGGGATAAGTGCACGCCATCAGGTGGTAGAGCTGGCCAGCCAGATCGATGAGATTGACATGCGCGGCCTCAGGGTAACGAGCATGGGGCGCAGCGAGAGGGACGACCCGGTCTTTTTCAAGGCTGCCCTAGCGGCCGGTGTGCTGGCCGCAAACAGTATGATGTCGGCTCACTTGGCCTGAGTTTGGGGTTTGAAGGGGCAAAACGCTCGATTTTCTCCCACTTTATAAAAATATTTGCCACAAATTGCCACTATCGCTTTGCGAGTTTTAAAATACCGTATTACCTGGTAAAATAGTTTTATTAAATAGCTCAAAGCAGGTCTTGGGGCAGCTCAAGATGTCGATAATTAAGTCACTTAAAAAGAAAGAGTGGCATTCTAACTTGCATAGTGGGGCTAAGTGGGATAAACTTTTCGGATCAGTCCTTTGAAAGCGGCAAACAAATCAGGGGAGGGGAAATAGAGGTGCAATCGGATTCCGCTGATATCCGGGGAAATTCCGAGAACCCTGTCGATGACAAGGGTCGCGTCTCGCTACCGACCAAATACAGCCCGCCGCTTTCGAGGAGTGACTTGATCTTAGTGAAGGCAGAAGATCCTGAATACCCTTGCCTGCGATTATACAACTTGGCCGATTACACGGCTTGGATCGACAGTTGGTTCGCAGGCAAGGGCGGCTACAATGCCAGCAACCTCAAGCATCAGCGCAAACTCGTGCAATTCAACAATGCTATTGAGCCTGTGAAGATCGATGCCTCGAACCGTATTCGCATCGACCCCAAGCTCAGAGAGCACGCCCAGATCAATGACAAAGTGCGGTTTGTCGGCATGTCTGATTCGGTCTGGATCTACAATCCAGAGATCTTGGCCAAGCTCGAAGCGGCCGACCCTTTTGACGAGGATTAAGCAGAGCACGAGAAAATGAGGACGCTGCAAGCCAAATCGGAGTTCTTGGCTTGGGCTGCCCTCGAAAAGGGCATGGCGCCTTTAAGCCTTGAGGCCTATGGCCGCGACCTCACACGTTATCTGGACTGGCTCGATCAGAGCCTGGGCGTGACCGAGGCCGAAAGCATCGAACACGAACAGGTCGAGGCCTACCTGCGCCAGCTGGCCGATTTGGGCTATGCCCCTAGCTCGCAAGAGCGCTCGGCCGCCGCCATCCACAGTTTTCATGGCTTTTTATTGCGCGAGACAGTCACCGAGGCCGACCCCAGCGCCCATCTGGTGCTGCCCAAGAAGCCGAAGTCGCTGCCCCAGACGCTTTCGATCGAGCAAGTCACAGAATTGCTGGACCAGCCCTTCCCGGTCGGGGCCAGAGGCTTGCGCGACCGGGCGATACTCGAGCTACTCTATGGCTGCGGCCTGCGCGTGAGCGAGCTGGTCAGCCTGGACCGCTCTGATGTCTTGGCCGACGATGGGGCGATCAGGGTCTTTGGCAAGGGCAGCAAAGAGCGCTTGGTGCCGCTGGGGGGCACGGCCTTTAGCGCCCTCAATGTCTACCTGACGGCCGGGCGCGCAGAATTGCACAAGCTCGGACAGACCGAGCCGGACGAGACCAGCGCGGTCTTTCTCAACCATCGGGGCGCCCGCCTGACCCGCCAAGCCGTCTTTGGCATCTGCCGCCGCTATGGCGAGGCGGTCGGCATCGAGGCCTTGCACCCGCATACCTTGCGCCACAGCTTTGCCAGCCATCTGCTCGAAGGCGGTGCCGACCTGCTGAGCATCCAAGAGCTGCTCGGCCATGCCAGCATCGCCACCACCGAGGTCTATACGCACATCGACCTCACCCATGTCAGGGCCCAATACCTGGCCGCCCATCCACGAGCGGCCGTTTTTCAAAGTGCAGCTGCCCATCAAATAGCAGCTGCCCACCCACGGGTAGCTGTTCCTCCACAGGCGGCTACTCACAAGCGCGCAGCTGCCCAGCAATAGGCGGCTGCGCGCGCCTAGTTGACGGTGCGATCAGCCAGACCGCCGTCAGAATGCTCCGGCTCAGTTATCGACTGCTAGGCAAAGCAGTTGAAAAAGAGCCGGTAGTTGGGTGGATCCAAATAAACACAAGAAAATTCCATAGTTCCAAAGGAGTTTCTTGGGAGATTATGGTAAAATCTGAAATCTGACTAGATAAAAAGTCTGACTTGTGATCGAAAGGGGGGGGGTAGTGCAATGCCACTAAGATTTATTGGCAACGCCACGAATACTGTGGATAAGAGCGGACGTATCCCCCTGCCGGTGATCATCCGCCGTGAATTAGAAGAGGGTGAAACCGAGTTTGTATTGGTTCGCGACGGTCAGGCCTTTCCCTGTATCAGCATGCATACAAAAGTGACATTCGAACTGTTTTCTCGAAAGATGGTCGCACATTCCGAGGCCAACGCCCAAGACGAAGACGGCCTAGATCCGACAGATGAGAACGTCGTCCGGGCAGCAGCGGGTACTATTGGGAGGTCTGAGAAGGTCACCTTAGACTCGGCCAAACGCTTGACTATCAAAAAAGAGATGCTCAATTACGCCGGCATCACAGACACGGCCGTCTTTGTGGGTATGGGCGACTACATTAGGATCTTTGCGCCTGAGGTCTGGGCCGAGTACATGAGAGATTTTACGCCCGCGCAGCAGGTCCAACAAATTAAGCAGGCGAAAGCCGCGAAGTCCGCCCTGGCCGCTCAGCTGGCGAATGCCCAGGCCATTGCCGCCCAGGCCGCCCAGGCTGCCCAGGCTGCCAACGAGCAGTTGAACGCCGCCATGGCTGCGCAGGCCGCTGCCGCCCAACAAGCCCAGGCCGCCCAGGCTGCCGCTGCCCAGCTGGCCGCCCAGATCGCCGCCGGTTTGCCCATCAATATAGCCACACCAGCTCAGACAGCTGAGGCATAAGAAAGGCCTGCCCCGGTGCCTGGCCAAGGCAAGCGGCCCGCAGCCCCGGAGGCAAGCAACGACGAACATTGACAGATGAATACCGACATAGCGCAGTGATGGTCGATGAGGTCGACCACCTTCTGGACTTGCAGCCGGGCGAGGTCTTCGTCGACTGTACCGTTGGCGGCGGCGGCCATAGCCTGGTACTGGCCCAACGGCTTTTGCCCGATGGGCAGCTGGTCGCCATCGACCAAGACCATGTAGCACTTGATACAGCATTTGAAAGACTCTCCCAAAAATTCCCAAATCTAGCCATTTCGACCCTTTCTGGCAACTTCGGTAACCTCGACAAGCTGCTTTTAAGCTTGGATATCGTGGCTGTCGATGCCTTTCTCATGGACCTTGGTGTCAGCTCTTATCAGCTTGACACCCCGGGCCGTGGTTTCTCCTATGCAAGGGGAGGGCCACTTGACATGCGCTTGGATCCAGGTTCTCAAACCCTAACCGCAGCTGAGATCGTAAATACCCTAAACGAAGCAGATCTCGCCTGGATTCTTGCAAATTACGGAGAGGAGCGCTGGGCCCAGCGGATTGCCAAGGCCATCGTCGCGCGGCGCGCCCAAAAAGAGTTTGAGACGACCGACGTGCTGGCCGAGACGATCCGCGAGGCGATTCCCGCAGCCGCCCGGCGGACAGGCGGTAACCCGGCCAAACGCAGCTTTCAGGCCATCCGGATCGCCGTCAACGGCGAGCTTGAGGCCTTAGAGAACGGGCTCGAGGCCGCCTTGCGCTGGCTCAGCCCAGGTGGCCGCATCGCCGTGTTGAGCTATCACTCGTTAGAGGACCGCATCGCCAAGCGCGTCTTTGCCGAGGCCCAAAGCCCCCCAGGGCGCCCACCTGCAGAGACGGTCTATTCCTATGGCAGCCAGTCGGTATTCGAAGTTTTGACCAAGCGGCCTCTGGTGCCGACCGAGCAAGAGGTTGCAAACAACCCGCGCAGCGCCTCGGCTAAGCTCAGGGCCTTGCGCCGACGATCAGATAAAGAGGGTGCCTGAGCAGGCCAGCCAGGCACAGATGATAAAGACAGAGAGAAAAGCAGACCAGCGAGAACCAGGGAGAAGAAAGATGTCAAACGCAGCATCCAGATACTACAGTGACTATGACAACAACGGCTATCGGTCTGACTATCATAGAGGCACCAACGATCAAAGCTATTATGCTAGTGATAGCTCCAGCCGCCGCAGCAACACGGGCGTCTACAGTGGCAGCAACAACAGCAGCAGCAACAGTGGCGGCAACTACCGCAGCCCGGGCAGGCCAGGCGCCTATCGGCAGCCCTACCGCACCCCGGAGCGCACGGCTGTTCCGTCACGCGCCGCCGCTTACGTCGGATCGCCGGCCTACGCCGGTGCCTCCGCCAACGCCGCATACGCCGGTACCTCTGCCTACGCCACCCC